>DATNLV010000494.1:0-13593 GCA_035602665.1 Bryobacteraceae bacterium
CAACTCCCACCCCCACTCCGACCCCCACCCCGACGCCGACGCCGCAGTCGCTCAAGGTGACGGCCCCCGGCAACTCGTTGACCGTTGGCGACAGGGCTCAGCTCGCCGCCATCGTCACATTCAGCGACAACACGAGCAGGGACGTGACTGCCAGCGCAACCTGGAGCGTGACGCCGGTTTCCGTGGCCGGCGTTTCCAGCTCGGGACTGCTGAGCGCCGTTTCCGCCGGCTCGGCCACGGTCTCGGTGAGTTTCAGTGCGTTGACCGCTAATCTGCGAGTGTTCGTTTCGGTGGGACTGGTCACTCCTGGCGGCGCGGGCTTCTCCTGGCAGAGCGTTGACACGCAGGGGATGGGCTATGTGACCGGACTGGTAGCGCATCCGTTGGCGCCGTATGACATTTACATCCGCACGGACGTCGGCGGCGCGTACCGGTTCGACCGCGCCAACCAATACTGGGTGCCACTGCTGGACCAGTTCGGCAGACTTGAATCGGAAGTCTACGGCGTGGAAAGCATCGCAGCCGACCCCACCGACATCGGCACAATCTATATCGCCGCGGCACACGGGCGGACCATCACGGCCTCGGGCGTCTTTACGCCTGCCGAGGTGCTGGTCTCGTACGACCGCGGGACCACCTGGAGCGACACGGGTCTCGCGCCGCATGCCCTCTACATCGGCGCCAACGACGCCTGGCGCGGCACCACGGGCGAACGCCTGGCCGTCGATCCGAACCAGCCCGGCGTGGTTTACTTCGCCAGCCGGCAGAATGGCCTGTGGCGGAGGGGCGGCGGCGCCTGGTCGCAGGTTGGCGGAGGACTGCCTGCGAGCACCGCATCCCCCGGCATCAGCTTCGTGTTGTTCGACCCCAGCGCGGGCGTCACCGCCACGGGCGCTACGCGCAAGCTTTACGCCGGCGTTTATGGAAGCGGCGTGTGGGCCAGTGTGGACGGCGGCGTCTCCTGGTCCCAAACCGGCAGCACGGCCAATCCGGCGCGCGCCGCGCTAGCGACGGACGGAACATTGTTCGTCACCTTCGGCGGCGACGAGGGCGGGACCACAGGCGGCGTCGGTCGCTACAAAGACGGCCGATGGACCGATGTCACTCCGCAGGGCAACGGCAAGAGCTACTCCGGCATTTCCGCGGACCCAACGAATCCCGCCATCGTCATGGCGGCGGTCAACGGGAACTTGCAGATCTTCCGCAGCACCGATCAGGGCAACTCGTGGAGCGCCATTGCGGTGGGGTCGTTCGCCTATCAGCCGCAGTACTACCCGGCCGGCGCCGGCACCTGGGGCAACGCCGCGCTGGCGATCGATCCCGCGGATCCGAAGCGGGTCTGGCAGACCAACGGCTACGGCGTCATCGAGACCGACGACATCACCGCCGCTTCCACCGTCTGGACCTGGCAGATGAGCAATCTGGAAGAACTGGTGGTGCAGAAGATCAAGGTTCCCCCGGTCGAGGGCGGGGCCGATCTGTTCAGCGTGGGCGCCGACATGGTGGGATTCCGGTACGCCAGCCGCGACATGGTTCCCCAGGCGACCATCGACAGCTTCCTGTACGTTGCCCAGGGCACCGGCATCACCTACTGCGGTTCCCAACCTCAGAACGCGGCGTTTGTGGGCTGGGATGAGGCCAACTCCACCGCTCCGATGTCTGGCATCACGTCCGACAACGGGCTCACCTGGAGGCACATCCCCAACGCGAGTCCGGGCGTCGGCGGGAAGATCGCGATGGCCGCGGAAAACCCGTCGAACATGGTCTGGGCGCCGACAAGCGCCAATCCACAGTACACTCGCGACGGCGGCGCGACGTGGCAGCCCGCGTTGTACAACGGCGCGCCGCTCAGTGCGTCCTGGCAACTGACGAACCCGTGGTGGAACGGCGATGTCCTCGCGGCGGACCTGGTTGCTGCGGGCACGTTCTATTACTTCGACAACGGCAACTTCTACTTCAGCACCGACGGCGGAGCTACCTGGACGCTGGGCAACGCCGCCTGGCCCCAGGACCCGCACTGGGTCCTCAATGTGAGCATCGTTCCCAATGCCGTCAAGGCCGGCGACGTCTGGATGTCGTTTGCGCCGAACTCCGACCAGCCGTGGACGTACCAACTCCTGCACTCCGCCGACGGTGGCAAGACGTTCGCTCCGATCAGCACGCTGGCCAGCGCCAACTACGTAGCGTTCGGCAAAGGGGCGACGGCGGCGACGCCGTTCCTGTATGTCCACGGGCGGGTTCCAGGAGCCGCGGCCGACGCCATCTACAAATCAGAGGACATGGGCGCGACCTGGATCGAGATTAGCGACCCGTCTCGGATGCAGTTCGGCGAAATCAATTCCCTGGAGGGCGACATGCGCACTCAGGACCTGGTCTATGTGGGCAACGGCGGCCGGGGCGTCTTTTACGGATACGGTCCGGCCTCGGGGATTGCGCCGCACGTGCGCGGGAGCGATAGACCTACTCGCAAGCCTCAAACCGATGGACGATACGCTTCCACTCGACCTTGGGTCTTTGGAAGTTGACGAGAAGACAAACAGTGAGGCCGGAGGCTCGCAGGTAGTTGAGACACTGCGCGGTGTGTTCGCTAGCCAGACGCTCCGCACATTTCAATTCGACCACCAGCACGTCTTCGACCAGCAGATCCGCGAAATACTCTCCGACACTGTGTCCCTTGTAGACCACCTCAATGGGCGTTTGGGCAGTGGCTCGAATGCCGCAGAGGCCGAGCTCGCGGAGCAATGCGCGCTCGTATACCTTCTCCAGGAACCCCGCGCCAAGCGTGTTGGAGACCTCGAACACCGCGCCGAGCACCCGTTCTGTCAGCAGATCCAAATCTATTGTTTTATCGGCGTTCATCGGCGTTCATCGGCGGCCAATATCTATGTGTCGGCTTACACGAACACTTCTCAGGACGGATTATTAGCCGCCGATGAACGCCGATAAACGCCGATAGCTACAAGGAAAGCCTTACCGCCCCCCCACCGCCGCCCGCAGAATGATCCGCAGCTTCTCGCGGCCCGAGAGCTCCACACGGTACGAGAGCACGTCGTAGTTGGTCTTCTCGATGCGGCCCAGAAGCCGCGAGTAGATCTCGATCAGCGCCCACAGCGACGCGCGGCTGTGCGGATCCACCATGTCCACCAGCGGCTCAGCCTCCGTGTAGTACGCGCGCGCCCGGTGCGCCTCGAACTCCAGCAGGGCCACGAACTCGTCGGTGCGCTTGCCCTCTGCCAGGTCGCGCACCTCCACGTGGAAGCGCTCCAGGTCCTCGGCCGGCAGGTACACGCGGTCGCGGCCGGCATCCTCGCGCACGTCGCGCAGGATGTTGGTCAGCTGGAAGGCCACGCCGCATTTCTCCGCCAGGGGCAGCGCGTCGGCGCCTTTGAAACCGAAGATATGGATCACCGTCAGCCCCACTACACTCGCCACCTGGTAGCAGTAGCGGTAGAGCTCGTCGAAGGTCTGGATGCGCCGCGGGCCGAGGTCGCTCAGGACGCCCTCGATCATCTCGTGGAAGTACACCGGCGGGATCTTGTAGCGCTGGGCCGTGTCGTGGAATGCGGGCCACAGCGGATTCTCGCCGAAGCGGCCATCGAGCGCTGCGTCCATTTCGACCCGCCATGCCTCGATCGCCTGTTGGGGGTTGACGCCGGCCTGGGGGTCGTCGCTCAAATCGTCGCAGTGCCGCATGAAGGCGTAGATGGCGCAGATCGCGTTGCGCTGCGCCTTGGGCAGCAGCACGAAGGAGTAGTAGAAATTCCGCGCCCGCGATTTCGCGATCCGCCGGCAGGTCGCGTACGACGTTTCCAGGTCGGTCATTCCGGTCTCGGCAACACCAGGCGCCCCAGCGCTCCGAGCAGCAGACTGACGCGCTCGGCCTTGCTCACGGAAGGACGCCGCCGCAGGACATTATAGTCCTGCTCCTCGATCTTATCCAGGATCAGCGTGCCGCCCCGGCTGAACAGGTCGATGTCTACCGCGAGCCGGCGGTCCACTTTGCCCACCAGGGGCATTCCCCGCGCGAAGAGGCCGCGCGCGATCCCCACCACCTCGCGCATCACGGCGCGGAACGCGGGCGACTCCTTGCCTTCCGCCAGGTCCTCCTCGGTGTAGCCGTAGCGCTCCATGGCATCCAGCGGAATGTAGATGCGGCCCTTCCGCAGGTCGAGGGGAACGTCCTGCCAGAAGTTCGCCAGTTGCAGGGCAGTGCACGTCGCGTCGGCGAGTGTATGCCGCTCCTCGTCACGGTAGCCGCAGAGGTAGAGCACCAGCCGGCCCACGGGGTTGGCCGAATAGCGGCAATAGGCGAACAACTCGTCCCAGTCGTTGTAGCGCGTCACGGTCTGGTCCTGGACGAAAGCCCGGATCAGGTTTACCAGGGGCTCCTTGGGCAGGTCATGGCGCGCCACGGTTTCCGCGAGCGCCACGTAGACCGGGTGCCGCGCGGTCTCGCCGGCGTACATCGCATCCAGCTCGCCGCGCCACCATCCCAGAAGCCGCAGGCTCTCTTCGGCGTCTCCGATCTCGTCGCCCAGGTCGTCCGCCCAGCGGCAGAACGCGTATACGTTGTAGAAGTCCTGGCGCAGCTTGCGGGGCAGCAGGAACGTCACTACGTGGAAGTTCTCGTAGTGGTGGGTGGCCAGCCAGGCAGTGTAGCGGCTCGCTTCCTCGGGCGCGAAGGCGCGCGCCATGGCTTCGGGCGATTTTACAAACTCCAAAGGCGAAAGGAACACGTCACACCGCGGTTACGGAATAATCGCGGTCTTCAGGTGTCCGTTGTGGCTCATCAGGTGCCGCATGACTGCCAGCAGGTTGGCTAGCGGCTCCTGCCGGTTCACGAAGTCGCGCGAGGTAATCACGCCTTCGTGCACCAGCCGCAGAGCCTTCTGGATCAGGGCGGGAGTGTGATGGAAACTTGCCCGGCAAGAAATCTCGGAGTAGTGCAGCAGCGCCGTATCGACGGCCACGCGGCTGTCGCTCGGGCATCCGCCGAAGAAGTTGACCGTTCCCGCCTTGCGGACCAGGTGGATCGCCAGCTCCCAGGTCTGCGGCTTGCCGACGGCCTCGATGGCCACATCGGCGCCGCGCCCGCCGGTCAGGTTCTGCACGGCGCGTACCGGGCTCTCGACATCGGCGGTCGAGATCAGCTCGTCGGCGCCCAGCATCTCGGCCCGCTCAAGCTGTGTCTGCCGCCGGCCGAGGGCGATTACGCGAGCTCCGGCCGCCTTCGCCAGCCTGACGAACATCAGCCCGATCGGCCCCATGCCGATCACCGCCACGGAGTCGCCGGCTTTGAGGCCGCTGTCTTCGACACCCTTCAGAACGCAGGCCAGCGGTTCGGCCAGCGCGGCGTCCTGGTAACTCATGTCCGCGGGAAGCTCGTACATGTTCCGTTCGACGATGCGTGCCGGTATGCGAATGAACTCGGCGTACGCCCCGTTGTTGAACAGCAGGTCCTCACACAGGTTCTGGAGCCCTTTGCGGCAATAGAAACACTCCATGCACGGCGCCGAATTCGCCGCCATCACGCGCTGTCCCACGCGAAACTTCGTGACCCTCGCCCCCACTTCGACGATGTCGCCGGCCAGTTCGTGGCCGAAGACCGCCGGAGGAACGATCATGCGCGCATGGTACCCGCGCCGGAACACCTTCACGTCGGTGCCGCAAGTCAGAGCCGCTTTTACGCGAACCAGTACGTCCCCTTCCCCTATTCTCGGAACGGCCACCGGCTCGACCTGTATGTGCTCCTTACCGTACAGTACGGCAGCCATCATTTCTGTATTCACAGTCCCCATTCTCCTCAGGAACCCAAACTGCCGCTGCGCGTCCTTCGCCGGCTCGCCGGGGGGCGTGCCGGCCGCGGTTAGCGGCCCTCGTGTGGTTCTACGATGATCTTCAGCGATTGTTCATCTGGATGTAGTGCCAGTTCGATTCCGGAGCGGATGCGCTCGAGCGGTAGCCGGTGGGATATGAGATCCTCCACGGGGAGATCCCCGCTGAAGACCAGCCGGGCCGACTCGCTCTGCAAATCCACAGATGCACTGTAGCAGCCCAACAGGCTCCTTTCGCCGACACAAATGTCCGCTCCTGACAATTCTACACGTTCTTGATGCGAAGTTTGGGCAAACAAAAGAATTCGGCTCCCGGGACGAGAACACCTCATGGCCTGGTCAACAATCCCCGGGACGCTCGCCGCCACAATCACCAAGTCGGCACCGCGCCCTTCCGTGAGCCTCTTGACCTCCCTCTCTACATCCGTAATTTTAGGATTCCAAACCTCTTCCGCTCCGAATCGCACCGCCAGATCCATGCGCAGCGGGATCGTATCGGTAGCCAGGACCCGCGCCCCCGTCCGCCGTACCAGGGCGGTAAAAACCAGGCCGATGGGCCCCTGTCCCAGGATAACCGCTGTCTCGTCCGGTTGCGCCTCCATGCGCACCACCGCCTTCAGACAGGTGTTTACTGGCTCGACGAAGCAGGCCCGTTCAAAGGGCACGTCGTCCGCGAACTTCTCGACGCCGCGGCGTACGATCCAGTCCATCACCCGCACGTACTCGGCGAATCCGCCTCCGGCCGGCTCGAACCCGGCCGTCACGCCGACCTTCTTGTAGACCGGGCACTGCGCGTACAGTTTCCTGCGACAGTAAAAGCACTCGCCGCAGGGGATGTGGTGGAAGGCGATCACACGGTCGCCCACCGCGAATCCTTCGACGCCGGCGCCGGTCCGCACCACCACGCCGGCGGTCTCGTGTCCGAAAATGCGGGGCGGCGTGAGCAGGTTGTGCTCAACCTTCTTCAAATCCGTGTGGCAGATGCCGCAGGCCTCCACGCGCACCAGCAGTTCGCCCGGCCCGATCTCGGGAACCGGGACGCGCTCGACGCAGACGGAGCTCTCGCCCCGGTAGACCGCGGCCCGCATCGTCGCCGGAATTTCAAAAGACGCTGTCGGCAAAAAACTCTCCCAAAGCGCGCGAGGCCTTTCGAGCGCGCCACGCGATTCTGAACAGCTCCGGAAAGCGCGCCAGCGGTTTGGCCAGCGCGGCCTTCAATATCTGTAGACGGCTGAACCGCCCATCTTCGCCTCGGAGCGCACTGAAATCCAGGTCAAATTCCTCCTCCGCCCGATCCAGGACCGCGCGGATGCAATAGAACGGCAGCCCCGCCCGCTTCGCCGCAAGCGCCAGAGCCCCCGCCTCCATATCCACGGCCGAGGCCCCGGTCTCGCGCAACCGGCGCTTCCCTGCGATTCCGATCACCTGGTCGCAAGACGCCAGCGTACCGGACTTCCAACCTCGGCGCCCGGCCGCCGGAACGGCCGCCGCGAAGGCGCCGTCATCGTCCACCACTCTCACCGCCACGAACAACTCACCCGCGGCCAGCCCGGGATCGAGCGCGCCGCAATACCCGGTCGAAATCACGGCTCCGGGGCGCCAATTCCGCAGCGCCACCGCGGCCGCCTGAGCCGCCAACTTCGGCCCCGGACCGTTGGCCACCATCACCAACCGGTTGGCGTTCAGGTCGCCAACCCGGGCGAACCAAACCGGCCACTTCAACTTTCGGACGCCCCGGCAGCGCCGCAGGATTCCAGACAACTCTCGCGGCTCGGCCGCCACCACGAGCAGTTCGGCCACCTAGTTGCCCACGCCCGTCCGCTCCCTGACGGCCGCGGTTCGGAAGGGCCTTCGCTCTCGCAACCGCTCCAGCACCGAACCGCGCGCGTAAGCAAGCGGCCGTCTCATCAGCAATATCCTCCGGCTCGGAACCATGCTACTGCCCGTGCCAGCGCCTCATCGGGGGGCGCGGGCGAAAAGCCCAACTCACCGGCTGCCTTGGCATGCGAAACCCACATCTTCTTGCGCGCCATCCGCACCGCATCGAGCGGCGCACGGGGCTCCTGTCCTGTCACCGCCGCCCATCCGGTCGAGGCCGCACCGGCGGCATAGGCCAGCGCATAGGGAATGCGATGCGCCGGCGCCTTCACGCCGCTCGCGCGCTCGAGCCGCTCGAAAATCTGGGCCAGCGTCAGGTTCTGACTTCCCAGGATGTACCGCTCGCCCGGCTTGCCCCGCTCCGCCGCCAGCAGGTGCCCTTCCGCCACATCCCACACATCCACCAGGTTCAGCCCGGTCTCGATGTAGGCGGGCATGTCGCCCTTCAGAAAATCGAGGACGATCTTGCCGGTCGGGGTAGGCTTGAAATCGTGGTCTCCCACCGGCGCGGTGGGATTCACGATCACCACCGGCAATCCGCCCGCGGCGAACTCCAGCGCCACCTGCTCCGCCAGGAATTTTGAACGCTTGTAAGGGCCCGTCATGTCGTCCAGCGCCACCGGCGTTTGCTCGTTTCCTTCCCCGTCATTGGGGATTCCGATACAGCCCACCGTGCTGGTATAGACCACTCGCTTGACGCCCGCGTCGCGTGCCGCCTCGAGCAGGTTCCGGGTGCCGTCCACGTTCGACGCGAACATCTCGCGCGGATCGGGCGCCCACAGCCGGTAGTCGGCGGCCGCGTGGAACACCCGCTCGCAACCCGCCACCGCCCTGCGCAACGAGTCCTGGTCGCGTAGATCGCCGGTTACCACCTCGACGTCCTCGAGCTCCCGCAGCCGGCTGGTCGCGCGCACCAGCACCCGCACGCGGCAGCCGCGCTCCACGAGTTTCCGGGCGATATGCCAGCCCACGAACCCGCTCGCACCGGTAACCAGAGAGGGTGTCATAGGTATTCACGCCTGCCCCACACGGTTTGTGACGCACTGTTCATTACTTCATCGCCCAGGTCAACAGCTTCAGCGTGTCTCCGGGTTTGGCGTTGATTCCCAGCGCCGCCGACGGCTCGTACCCGCAGTGCACCATGCAGTGCTCGCAGCGCGGATCGTTGCCATGGCCGTAGCTCTCCCAGGGCGTCGCCGTCATCAATTCCTCGAACGTCTCGTAGTGGGCGTCGGTAATCAGGTAGCAGGGGCCTTTCCAGCCCATGATGTTGTAGGTCGGATTGCCCCAGGCCGTGCAGGGCAAATCGCGATTGCCCTTGAGGAAGTCGAGGTAGGTGGGAGTGCTGTTCAGCTTGAACCGGTTGGCCAGCCGGTCGATCTCGTGGAACTTTTCATGGACGTCGTCCCGGGTCAGGAAGATCTCGCGATCGTTGACCGCCGAATACCCGTAACCCGGCGACAGCATGTGTCCGTCCATGTCGAACTGCTCGAGGTATTCGAACAGCCGCTCGAGCTCGCCCATGTCGGTCTCTTTGTAGACCGTGGTGTTCGTGCACACCTTGAACCCTGCCGCTTTGGCCGCCTTGATGGCCTCGATGGCGAGCTTGAAAACGCCCTTCTTCTCGACGCACAGGTCGTGCGTTTCTTCCAATCCGTCCAGGTGCACGTTGATGAAGAAGCGCGGATCGGGCTTGAACTCGTGCAGCTTCTTAGGAAGGAACATGGCGTTGGTGCATAGGTAAATGGTCTTTCCGCGAGCCATCGTCTGCCGCACCAGTTCGCCGATTTCGGGATAGAGCAGCGGCTCGCCGCCGCAGATGGACACCACCGGAGCGCCGCACTCGTCGATCGCCTTCAGGCACTGCGCGAGCGTCAGCCGCTTGGTGATCGAATCCTCGTATTCGCGAATGCGGCCGCAGCCCGTGCAAGTCAGGTTGCAGGCGTGCAGCGGTTCGAGCATCAGCACCAGCGGGAACCGCTTCTTGATCATGGGATGCGCGGCGGCCTTGCCGTTGTGGTGCTGATGCAGGATTTGGAACGGATTGGCGCCTCCGTTGACGGGCGCCAGGTCACGCTGCCATTGCCGGGGCGGCCGCAGCTTGTTCTTAAAAATGTAGCCCGCCATTCCAGCCGTCATCGACAGCGGAAACCTCATTGGATCCCTCCCATGCCTTGCGTCTCCGAACTCTCGTACGCCTTCAGATACTCCGCGAGCGCCAACAGCGGGAAGGCGTCGCGATAAATGTGATAGGTCAAGTAGAACACTCCCGGGAATCCCGTACCGGTGGCCAGGGGTTCGTCCCAGCCGCCATCGGCTCGCTGGGTTCGCGCCAGGTACTCGATTCCTTTTCGGACGCTCAGGCTCGCGTTGTCGCCGCCCGCCGCCAGGCCCAACAGAGCCCAGGCGGTCTGCGAGGCGGTGCTCGGCGCGGGCACGAAGGCGTTCTGCCGGTAGCTCTCGCAGCTCTCGCCCCACCCGCCGTCCGCGTTCTGAACCGAACGAAGCCATTCACCGGCCCGCAGCACCGGCGCCTCGCGGTCGTCCACGCCGGCCGCCTTGAGCCCGCGCAGCGCGAGGAAGGTGCCGTAGATGTAATCCACGCCCCAACGCCCGTACCAGCTCCCGTCGGCCTCCTGCGCTTTATTCAGGTACGCTACGCCTCGCCGCACCGCCGGATGATCGGGCAGCAAACCGCCCGAGGTGCAGATGGCTTCGAGCACGCGGCCCGTGATGTCCGGACAGGTCGGGTCGAGCATGGCGTTATGATCGGCGAACGGCACATCGGCCAGCACCGTCCAGTTATTGTCGACGTCGAAAGCGGCCCATCCGCCGTCCTTCGATTGCATGCCCAGCAGCCAATCGAGCGCGCGGTTTTCCGCCGCCCGTTGCGCCCCTGCGTTCCTGGCCTTGGCGTGGCGCAGCGCAAGCAGCACCATGGCCGTGTCGTCGATATCCGGATAGAACTCGTTGGCGTATTCGAAGTACCAGCCCGATGGCGCGAGGTTGGGCCGCATCACGGACCAGTCGCCTTTGCGCCGCACTTCTTTCGACAGCAGCCACTCCGCCGTGCGCTCCATGTGGCCGGCCTGCGCGCTTCCCGACTCGCCCAGCGCAAAGGCCGCGATGGCCGTATCCCACACCACCGAGAAGCAGGGCTGGAAGAAGAACCGCTCGCCGTCATCCACCATCAGCCGCTCGAACTGGCTCTCTGCTTCCACGCGGTCCGGATGCTCGGGCGCGTAGCCCAGCAGATCCAGCGCCATGATGACGTACATCATGGGCGGGTAGATGGCGCCCAATCCGTCGGTGTAGCGCGTGCGCTCGAGCATCCAGCGCTCGCATTCGCGGATCGCCTTTTTGCGGATGCTGGCCAGGCCGTGCCGCTCCCAGAACTTGACCAACTGGTCGCCGACAAAGAAGAGATTCCTCCAGCTGAACAGCTTCTCGTGATGCCGGTAGGTGAACTTCGCTCCCGGCAGCCACAACTCTTCGAGCGTGAAGCCGGCCGGAGCGGGGCGGTCCGGAGCGTGCGAGTGAACGATCGCCAGGGGCACTACGATGGCGCGGGTCCAGGAAGACATGCGGTACAGAAACTTCCCCGGCAGCAGAATCATCTCCGGGGGCACCGACGGGCACTCGTCGCGCGGATAGAGGCCGAACAAACTGAGATTGATCTTGACGTAGCTGTTGGCCCGCTGGATGCCGCCCAGCGCCAGCACGCGGTCTCTCGCCGCGGTCATTCGCGGATCGTCCGCCGGAACGCCGGCCAGCTTCAGTGCGAAGTACGCCTTCACCGTGGCGCTGATGTCCGCGGGCCCGCCCGGATAGGTGTTGAACCCGCCGTCGGAGAGTTGCCGGCCCAAAATGGACTCCACCGCGCGGTCGATTTTGTCCCGAGTCGGCGGATTCCAGGCGCCATTCTCCGGCGGGTGCAGCCACAACTCCAGCAGGATGTAGTCCGCTTCGAGCGTCGTATCCGCCGTCAACTCGGCGCGCCAGTAGCCGCGCGGGTCCTGAAGCCCGCGCAAGTAGGCGGCGGCGCGGCGGCTGGCCTCGGCCGCCTGGGCCGCGAGAGTTTCGGCAATGCGTACTCCAGGAATCATTGCGTGGTGATGGACGCCGGCGCCGGGGCGACGCGCGCCAGTTGCGGCGGCAAGGTGAACCGAACGTCCTCGTCCTTGATGTCCAATTCCTCCAGGTGGTCGAACCCACGCGAGCTCAAATACGCGATCAGGTCCTCGACCAGGTTCTCCGGAGCCGACGCGCCCGCGGTCAGGGCCACCGTGCGGGCATCGGCAATCCACGCCGCGTCCACCTGCGAGGAATCGTCTACCAGGTACGCGGGAACTCCCGAGTTCTTGGCCACCTCAACCAGGCGCTTCGAGTTCGAGCTGTTCTGCGAACCCACCACCAGCAGCACATCGCACAACGGCGCGGTAGCCTTCACCGCCAATTGCCGATTCTCCGTGGCATAGCAGATGTCCTGGGCCGGCGGCCCCACGATTGCCGGGAACCTGTCTCTAAGACGCGCTACGATATCCCGCGTTTCATCCAAGCTCAGCGTGGTTTGCGTCAGATACGCCATTTTCTCGGGATCCCGAGGCTTCAACCGGTCCACGTCGCTCGTGTTCGACACCAACACCGTGCTCGCGGGCGCTTCGCCCAGCGTTCCGATCACCTCGTCATGGTCCCGATGGCCGATCAGCACGATGGTGTATCCTTCCCGGGCAAACCGCACCGCCTCCAGATGAACCTTCGTCACCAGCGGGCAGGTCGCATCGATCACCCGCAGGTGCCGTTCGCGCGCCTGCTGGCGAACCGCCGGCGAAACGCCGTGGGCGCTGAAGATCACCCGCGCCCCGGCAGGCACCTCGTCGAGCTCCTCGACGAACACCGCGCCCGCCTCCCGCAACTGGTCGACGACGTGCCGGTTATGCACAATTTCCTTGCGCACATAGATCGGCGACCCATACAGATCCAGGGCGATTTTGACCACGTCGATCGCCCTCACGACGCCCGCGCAGAAACCTCGCGGTTTCAGCAGGATAACCTTCTTCTCGCTGGCTGTCCCAGTAGCCATAAACACCACCTTAAATAAACCTCAATTATAGCAGGTAAGGCTAGCGTCCCGACGAGCTTGGGACCTGCCGCACGCGGCCTTGCGCAGGCTACTCGCGTTCTTCATCTCTTCAACCCAGATGCAATGCCGCCACGCGAGGATTCTCCCGGGCCGGGGTTTGGCTCAGCGGCGCCCGAACATCCGTTCGAGCGACCACGGCCCGCCTCCCACGATCAGCAGGAACAACAGGCCCAGGAACATGCAGAAATCGGTTCGCGCTTCGTGAGCGGCCGGCCAGAAACCCTGGTGCCGCAGCATTGGAAACTTGGTCGTCGCAATCGCTACCGAGATGTCGATCAACAGGGGAATCGTGGCGAGGCGCGTGAGAATGCCAAGGATCAGGCACACCCCGCAGACAATTTCGACCACGCCGACGAATGGCGCCGTGAAGCTCGGCGCTGGGATCCCGATCTTGACGAACCGGCCCACCCCGAGCGCCGCCGGAAACAGGAACTTCTGAATGCCCTCCGAAAGGAATACCGCGCCGACGAGTATGCGCACCAGGATGGTCGCGCCCGGCGCGCCGGAAGCGTCTCTCTTGAAAGCCACGCCGCCCCTCCCCTGAACTGCTCACATCCTAGCACTGTGGAACCAGTCCAAGCACACAATTGAGCCGATAAACGCTAGGTCCCTATCGGGACTGCCCCGGCGCAGTGAGCTTCGGGGTGCAGGGGCGCGCGCGGCGCCGGGGCAGTTTCGATAGGGCCGTTTGAAGTGGGCCGCTGGCGGTTGCGGCGGACGCGGCACCTATGGGATTTG
>DATNLV010000503.1:0-3854 GCA_035602665.1 Bryobacteraceae bacterium
AAACTCCAACAGGATGGCACGCGTTCCGTCGCTGGAACCGTCGTCGCAGACGACGATCTCAAAGGGAAACGAGGTCTTCTGCTCTATCACGCTCTCGAGAGCGGCCCGAATATAACGCTCGTGATTGAAGCAGGTGACTAATACGCTGACCTTCCAGGTTGAGGCGGCCGTTCCGGTACCGGGAATGTCTCTGACGCTCCGGACAGGCATCATAGCTCTTCGCGCCTGCCCACACTCAGTGACTCGCGCGCTCCACGTTGCCTTCCCGCGGCCAGTCTGGTTCCGATCTCAGCGGCGTGCTCCGTTGCGAAGCGGATGATGTGGCAAAGCCGCTCGATCTCGCCCGTGCCAACCGCCGTGCCATTGGGCAGGCAGAGCACGCGAGAGCACAGCCGCTCCGTTTCGGGCAGGCCGGCGCCCGCGCCAGGAAACAATCGGAGTACGGCTTCATCCGATGGCAGCCGGGGTAAAAATACCTCCGTGCCAGAACGTTTTCGCGCCACAGCATGTCCCGCAACGCATCCCGGCTGAGCCCCGCGCGGGCCTCGTCAATCTCCAGCACGATGTAATGGTAGTTACTGGCTCCGCGCTCCTCATACCGCACCAGGCGGACGCCCGCGACGCCCTGGAGTTGGCTGCCATAACAGGCGTAGTTACTCCGATTCGCCTGCAGGAAACCGCCCATCGCATCCAGCGACGCGAGGCCTATGGCGGCCGAAATCTCGTTCAGTTTCCCATTGACGCCCAGGCCGGCGGCACAATCGTAATCGACGAATCCGAAATTCCGCATCGCCCGCGCCTTGGCCGCGAGCTCGGAATCCTGGGTGACGATCGCTCCGCCTTCGCACGTGTTGACGCACTTTGTGGCATGGAAGCTGAATGCCTCGGCATCGCCGAAGCTCCCGATCATCGCGCCCTGGTAACGGCACCCGAAGGCGTGCGCCGCGTCGAACAAAAGCCGCAGGCCGTGCTCCTCCGCAATCCTCTCCAGCGCACCGATGTCGCAGGGCCGCCCCCAGAGATGGACGCCGAGGATGCCGGAGGTCCGCGGAGTGATCAGCTCCTCAACGCGCAAGGGATCGATATTGTGAGTCTGGGGATCCACGTCGCAGAATACCGGAGTGATTCCAAGCCAGAGCAGCGCGTGCGCGGTGCCGACGAAGGTGAACGATGGCACAATCACCTCCCCCGTCAACCCGGCCGCGCGCGCCGCCAACGCCAGCGCCATGGTGCCACTCGAGACAGCGACGCAGTGCCGCACGCCGGTCAGGTTCGCCACCCGGCTTTCGAACTCGCACACGTTGGGGCCGTCGTTGGTGAGCCAGCGCCGGTCCAGGGCGGCGCCTATCCGTTCGAGGATCGCGCCACGGTCTCCGACATTGGGCCGTCCGACGTGCAGGGGCGCATCGAACTCGCTGGGGCCTCCGAAGATCGCACAGTCGTCGAGAGTGGCCTTCATTCAGGGGAGAACCGGCTCCTTGTAAACATAGACCGTGTACTCGTAGAGGTTGTAGTCGTGGCGGATCGTAAAGTGCCGGCTCAGCTTCTGCGTCACGAAAGCGGCCATCGTCTCCAAGGGAAGGTGAAACAGGTCGTCGCGCTCCCAATCGACGTACTTCGACACCACGTTGAACGCGAGACCGACCCGGACAAAGCGAAATACTCGCTCGACCAGCGTCTGCCAGTAAGTCAGCATCGCATCGTAAGCAAGGGGGCCCTTGTAAGTGAAAAGACCGTTGAGCACGATATAGTCGAATTCGGGAATCGTAACTTCGGCATTCATCAGGTCGGCGTGATAGTAAGTGATGTCCGGGTGCTTGCGGCGGGACAGTTCCAGGAACTTAGGCGAGAGGTCCAGACCGCTGTAGTTAGTATTCGAGAGACCCTGCGAAACGATATATTCGTACAGATGAGAGGCTCCGCACCCGAAGTCCAGGAGATCCACCGGAGCGGCCGCCGGACGAATCACGTCCAACATGATGCGGTATCGCAGCGCGGCATATCGCGCATCCTTGGTCCATCCGACCCCGAGGTAGTTGTCGCCGTGCCTGGCCAGCATCTCCTCGCAGAACCGCACGTTGAACATGGCGTCGGCGCTACTCATGTTTCGACATCCGCTCGGTGAGGTCGGTTGCCCTGTAGGCGGGAAAGTATGACGTCTGCGCGATCCCGGCGGCGTTGGTGAGCCGGCGGTACTGATCCGGCTGGAGCACTTTGCCGCAGAGCAAGGCCGGCCGCGTTCCCGTTGACCATCCCTGTTTGAACTGCTCGAGACCTCCGGCGCGCTCGCTCCGGTCCGGTGCGGCGCCCAGGTCGAGCCAGCGGACATCCCGGCTGAGGCTGCCCAATGCCTCCCAAAGCAGAGCGTAGGATGCCATGAGTTTGTATCCTTCGGCATTGGCCGCCGCCAGATGGAAGTAGGCGACGTCGCGTTGGAGGTACCACAGGTGGATTCCGACGGTGGCGTTCCGCGACCGCGCCCGAAACATCACCAGGCCCGGAACGGAAAGCTGCTTTTCAAAGGCGCGTGCGGAGAAGGCGCCGATTCCCGTAATCTTGTGCCGGGCGCACAGGCAGGCGTACAGGGCGATCCACTCGTCCAGAAGAGACAGGGGGCGGGCGCAACGCTCCACGTCGACCCTTTTCACGGCCCGGACCGTCTCTCTTTGATGATGCCGCGACACGAAAGAGGAGCGCGGCGTGGCGAGGTCGGCGACCAGGTGCTGCTTGAACGGAAGGACGCGATCGAAGGTCGCTTCCAGATCCTGCACACGATAGTCACCAAACGGGTCGGCGACCAGAGCCAGACTGACCAGCTCGTCCGAGAGGCGGGCGACGTCCGGTTGCAGTTTGCCCCAGTCCTGGCAGGTGAAGAGCGGATAGCAGCCCATGGCGTCGGTGCAGGCGGACCCGGCAATCGGGCGATCGAGCACCCAGCCGCCGGACAGAGGAAGGTGGCGAGGCGTGCCGAAGTCGGACAGCGACGCAGAATACTCAGCGCTGCCATAGCCCGCCACCAAAGGATTGGCCATGGTATCGACCGCCGGGTTCCTGTCAGCGACAGAACTCATGCCAGCCTCATATTCTAGCATCGTTCATCTGAATGTCCCTTATGGATCGAGCGGCGCCCCGGGGCAGCCCTTAGTGGGCGAGTTGCCCCGGTCCCGGAGCGAGAAACTCCGCTGGGGTGAAGTGGGGTTCTTCCTCGCTGCTCTTCGCCCCGGCCCGCTGACGGTGGTGGGCCCACGGTCTCTTCCACTTTCGTTCGAAGATCTGGCGGTTGTCCTCGAAGATCCGCAGAGACTCCTCGGATGGCAGCTTCGCGAAGGACCCGTTTCCGAAGTGGTGGATGAAGCAGTCCTCGGCCACCATGATCCGGAAGCCGGCTTGCCGCACGCGTTCCGATAAGTCGTCGTCCTCGAACATCCCCACCCGGAAGTTCTCGTCCAATCCTCCGAGCGAAGACCAAAGGCGGCGGGGAATCAGGCCGCACAAAAGCGGCGCGACGGCGATCTCAAAACGGTCTCCCCTGCGGCGCTCGGCGATGGCCCGCGCGAACTCTTCCATGGTCGGCAGGTCGACGTACTCAAAGTTGATCTTCGTCTCGTTGCCGGAAAAGTTCGTAACGGGCGCCGCCATCCCCACATCGGAACAGTCCTGGAACAGGCGCAGCAGCCTGGCGATCCAGCCGAAGGTCACGATCGTGTCCGGGTTCAGCAACAGCAGGTAGTCTCCGGAGCCGTGACGCGCCGCCTCGTTGTTGCCGCCCGCAAAGCCCCGGTTGTCCGCCAGAAGTTCCAGGTGGATGCGCGAATCGCTGGCTGCGTATTCCCGAAGAATGTACTGGCTCCCGT
>DATNLV010000510.1:0-2074 GCA_035602665.1 Bryobacteraceae bacterium
AAACTCACCAGGAACAGGCCCGCGAACGCGAAGTGCACTTCCCGCACGCGGCCCATGACGAAATGCCCGACCGGCTCGCCCGTGGGCGCCAGCACCGGGTGCGAGATGTAGAGCCCGGTGGCAAACAGCGACGTCAGCGAAACTACCGTCAGCCAATGGCACACGCGAATGGGCCATTGCCAGACGTACTGGGCGCGGTAGTAAGCGTCGGGATGCGCCGCGAAATCCGCCTCGTTGAATTGAGCCATCGCACGCCTCCTTTCACCGCACCACGATTTCGGCCAGCGTCCGCCCGTCCGGTCCGATCACGTGCGAGGCGCAGGCCAGGCATGGATCGAACGAATGGATGGTCCGCAGGATCTCGACCGGCCGCTCGGGATCTGCCATCGGCGTTCCGATGAGCGCCGCCTCGTAGGCGCCGTGCTTGCCCTCTCCGTCTTTGGGCGAGGCGTTCCAGGTGGACGGCACCACGATCTGGTAGTTGGCGATCTTCCCGTTCTTGACGTGCACCCAATGGCCCAGCGCACCTCGCGGGGCCTCGGTGAATCCCAGGCCCTTGGCCTCGGCGGGCCAGGTGGACGGCTCCCACTTCGTGGTATCCGCCGTCGCCGAGTCGCCGTTCTTCAGGTTCTCGATGAGCGCGTCGTATTGTTCCATCAGCCATTGGGCCGCGAGGCGCGTCTCGAGGCCGCGCGCCGCCGTCCTGCCCAGGGTGGAGAACAGCGCCGCGGGCTCCAGCTTCAGCCGCCCCAACGCGTCCTTGACCACTTCCTGGACATCCTTGCGGCCGCTCACGAACGCCACCAGCAGTCGCGCCAGCGGCCCCACCTCCATCGCGTTGCCTTTCCACCGCGGCGCCTTCAACCACGTGTACGCGCCGTTTTCGTCGAGCTGCTTGTAGGGCGGCTTTGGCCCCGTATAGTCCGGCTCGGTCACCCCATCCCAGGGATGCAGGGCCGTCTGCCCGGCCGGGTACTTGTACCAGGAGTGCGCCACTTCCTCTTTCACCTGGAGGTTGTCCGTCGGATCCACCGGCAGCACCTGGCTGAGATCCTTGTTCAGAATCGCGCCGCGCGGGAACAGGTAGCGGCTCTGGTCGCCGATCCCGTTCTGCGGCAGATCGCCGTAGGTCATGTAGTTCCCGAGGCCCCCTCCGATCTTGGTCCACTCGGGATAGAACGAAGCAATGGCCAGCAGGTCGGGAATGTACATCCCTTCCACCACCTGCTGGGCCTGCCGGATCAGGTCTTTCACCTGGTTGAGCCGTTCGATGTTGATGGCGTTGTCGCCCTCGAGCGCCACCGGCGACGCCATGCCGCCCACCAGGTAATTCGGGTGCGGGTTCTTGCCCCCGAAGATGGTGTGGATCTTGATGATTTCCTTCTGCCACTTCAGGGCTTCGAGGTAATGCGCCACCGCCATCAGGTTCGCTTCCGCCGGCAGCTTGTAGGCCGGATGGCCCCAGTAGGCGTTCTGGAAAATGCCCAGTTGCCCCGACTCGACGAATTTCTTCAGCGTGCCCTGCGTGTCCTTGAAGTAGCCCGGCGTCGAGGTGGGCCACCCAGGCGACACCTTCTGCGCCAGGCCCGCCGTCGCCGCCGGATCCGCCTTCAGCGCCGACACCACGTCCACCCAGTCCAGCGCGTGCAGATGATAGAAGTGGATCACGTGGTCCTGCACCATCTGGGTGAGGAACATGATGTTCCGGATCAGGTCCGCATTGCGCGGCACCTGAATCCCGAGCGCACTCTCCACCGCCCGCACCGAAGCCAGCGCGTGGACCGTCGTGCACACGCCGCAGATCCGCTCCGTGAACGCCCAGGCCTCGCGCGGGTCGCGATCCTGCAGGATCAGCTCGATCCCGCGCCACATCGTGCCCGAGGAGATCGCGTTCTCCACGGTGTTGCTCCCGTTGAGCATCGCTTCGATTCTCAAGTGCCCTTCGATCCGCGTGATCGGATCGACCACCACTCGTCTGGTCGTCGCCATGGCAGCCTCCCTACTCCTCTTTCGCCTTCTGCGCGCTCTTCCGCACCAGGAACGAACCCAGGTGCGCCGCAACGCCCACTGCCGT
>DATNLV010000512.1:0-8146 GCA_035602665.1 Bryobacteraceae bacterium
GGAGTCGGTCAGGAAGATGGAGCCGGTCGGGAAAATGGAGCCGGTGAGCAAACCCGCGGCCCGCCGCGACCACGCCGACGTGAGGGCAAACGCTTGAGGGCAAACGAATGGACCGCAGATTCGTCACCGTACTAGCCGTCAGCCTGCTGTTTGCACTGGCGATCTCGGGTGTGTTCTACCAGGTGGTCGCGGGGTCGAACCGGGGCGAGCGGCGGCCCGCCAAGGTCGACAAGCGCAACCTCGTTGCCGCCACCCATGCCCTGTCCGTGGGCGGAGTCCTGAGGGCGGAGGACCTGAAGCTCACCGAAGTTCCGGTCGACGACTTCCCCGCCGGCTGCTTCTCGAGGGTTGAAGAAGTGATCGGGCGGCCGATGGCCTCGAGCATTCTGGCCGATGAGCCGATCCGCGAGGGAAGGCTGGCTCCGCGCGGAAGCGGGCTCGGCCTGGCGCCGGTGATTCCCCCCGGAATGCGCGCGGTCGCGGTAAAAGTCAACGACGTGGTGGGCGTGGCGGGATTCGCCCTTCCCGGGATGCACGTGGACGTGCTGGCCACCGGGCGGCCGCCGGAGGGGGATAGCAACGGCACTGTCACCAAGACGATCCTGCAGGACATCCTGGTGCTGTCGGCCGGCCAGACCATCGAACCGAGCTCGAACGGCCAAGCCATCAACGCCCCCGTGGTCACGCTGCTGGTGACGCCTCCACAGGCCGAGACTCTCACGCTGGCGAGCGAGTGGCGGATTCAGCTCGTGCTCAGAAACGGAAGCGACCGTGCCATCGAGAACACTCCCGGCCGCGAGCTGTGGGAACTGTCGGGAACGGCCCGCAAGCATCCGGTAGCGGCCGCCGCGCCTCCCAGTCCCCGGCCTGTCGTCGTGGTTCGGACTCCCGCGGCCCCTGTTCCCGAGGAAGTGGTGGTCTTTCGCGGCACCAAGAGAACCGTTGAGCAGGTGGGAGAGCGAAACCCATGAAGAACCCGATGCTGTGGATGGCCCGGTCGGCCGCCCTTGCCGCGCTGGCGGCCGCGCCGGGGTGGGCCGGCGGCGGCAACTCGAATCTGCAGGTGGCGGCCGGCGGCAGTCTGGTGATCGACTATGCCGGCGAGATAGGCCGCGTCGCGGCCAGTAATCCCGACGTCGCCGACGCCGTGGCGGTCTCCTCCCGCGAAGTCCTGGTCAACGCCAAGATCCCCGGCACGGCAACCGTCGTGGTTTGGTCCAAGGACGGCCTCCGTACCATGTACGGCATTACGGTCGAGCAGAACCTGGATCCGGTGCGGCAGCTCCTGAAGAACACCTTTCCGGACTGCGACATCGAAGTGCACGAGGCCAGAGACTCGCTATCGCTGACCGGAACGGTGCCCAGCCAGGCAGTCTCCGACCGCGCCGCGGCCTTGATGGCGCCGTTCGCCAAAGCCGTTGTCTCCAACCTGCGCATCGTGCTACCGGGCCCGGAAAAACAGATCGTGTTGCGGGTGAAGTTCGCGGAGCTGAACCGCAACGCCGCCACTTCGCTGGGCGTGAACCTATTGTCCACCGGCGCCGGCAACACGCCCGGCCTGATTTCAACCGGGCAGTTTCAATCCGCCGCCCTCGATCAGATCCAGACCCCGATGCCCGGCAGCGGCGTGGCCGCCGTCAGCAAGTTCACCGTCAGCGACGCGCTCAACATCTTCGCCTTCCGGCCCGATTTGAACCTGGGGATGTTCATCAAGGCGCTCCAGAACCAGGGGGTGCTTCAGATTCTGGCCGAGCCGAACCTGGTGACCACCAACGGCAAAGACGCCAGCTTCCTGGTGGGCGGCGAGTTCCCCGTCCCGGTGGTGCAGGGCGGCGCCAACGCCGGCGCGGTGACCATCATCTTCAAGGAGTACGGAATCCGCCTGACGTTCCAGCCCACAATCACGGAACACAACACCATCAAGATGTACGTCAAGCCCGAGGTCTCCACCATCGACCTGACCAACGCCGTGCTGTACTCCGGGTTCACCATACCGGCGCTGGCGTCCCGACGCATAGAAACCAACATCGAGCTGGGCATGGGGCAGAGCTTCCTGATAGCCGGGCTGATCGACCAGCGCGTAACCGAGCAGCTTTCGAAGGTTCCCGGCCTGGCCAACATCCCGGTGCTGGGGGCGCTGTTCAAGAGCAAAAACGAGCAGAAATCGGCGGAAGAGCTCATCGTGATGGTCACGCCCGAGATCACCACGCCCGTGAGCCGCGCGGATGTGGAGCCGAAGATGCCGAAGAAATTCATGCCGCTCCTGCTACATTCCGAGCCCGGCGCCACGCCGCCCGGCGAACCAGCCGCCTCGGGCGGAAAGTAACGACTCCGATGCCCAGCGCCAGCAACAGCGGCATTCGACAGCTCACCGCGCTCATGATCGCGCCGGATCGCGAACTGGCGCGGCAGTTTGAGGCCGGCGCGGCGGCGACGCGCGGCTTCCAGATTCTGGCGGATCTGAAGTCCTATCCCACCGAGCAGACGCTCGATATCCGCCTGCGTCAGCTTCAGCCCGAAGTGGTCTTGCTCGACCTGGCGACCGATCTTGAACGGGCTTCCGCGCTGGTGCGCGCGGTGGTCGCGACCGAGCCGGCCATCCACGTGATCGGATTGCACGTTCGCAACGATTCGGCGGCCATCGTCCGGTCGCTGCGCCAGGGAGCCAGCGAGTTCCTCTACGCGCCCTTCGACGCGCACATTCAGCAGCAGGCCCTGGCTCGAATCCGCCGCCTGATCGACCCGCGGGTTCAGGCGCCGCAGGAGGCCGGAACCGTGGCCGTGTTCGCCAGCGCGAAGCCGGGCTCCGGGGCCTCGACGCTCGCCGCCCAGACCGCCTTCGCCCTGCGCCGCATTTCCTCCACCCGTGTCCTGCTGGCGGATCTGGACCCCATGAGCGGCACCGTAACGTTCTACCTGAAAGCCGCGGGGCCGGACCACGGCGGCGTGGTCCCGGTCCGGCACGGGATCGATGTGTTTCCGGCCGGGATGGCGCCCGGCGACTCGCTCGATGTCACCCGCTTGCGCGAACTCCTGGCACGAGCCCGCCAGGAGTACGCCTGGATTCTGCTGGACCTGCCCGCCATTTTCCATCGCGCCACCCTGCTGGCGCTGCCGGAGGCCGACCTGGCCTTTCTGGTTACCACCGCCGAGCTCCCCAGCCTGCACCTGGCGCGCAAGGCAATCAACCTCCTGGGACAACTCGGCTGCGGCAAAGACCGCGTGCGGGTTCTGGTGAACCGCGCGGCCCGGCGCAGCGGACTGGCGGCGTCGGACGTCCAGAAGATCCTGGGGGCGGCGGTCAGCCACAGTTTCCCCAACGACTATCCCTCGCTCGACCGCGCGCTGGCCGAAGGCGAGCCGCTCGAGGCCGGCTGCGAGTTGGGCACTGCGATCGAGGAGTTTGCCGCCGGCCTGGTCGAAGCCGCCGCTCGACGGCGTAATCCGGCGCCCGAATCCGCGCCCACCCCCGAGGAGGTCCGAGTATGAATGCGACGCAGAGCGGCCCGGAACGGAAGACGCCGCTCACCTGGGACCAGCGGATCCTGCAGAACGCGGGCCGCCCCCGCTCCACGCTCAAGCCCGAGTGCCAGGAGCTGAAGTTCTCGCTCCACCGCAAGCTGCTCGACCGCATCAACCTGGAGGCGCTGGCCTCGATCGACAACCAGCGCGTGCGCATCGAGGTGCGCCAGGCGCTGGTCTCCCTGATGGACGGCGAGCCCACGCTGCTCAGCGCGCTCGACAAGCAGCAGGTCATCGACGAGGTGCTCGACGAGGTGTTCGGCCTCGGCCCGCTCGAGCCGCTGCTCGAGGACCCCACCATCTCCGACATCCTGGTCAATTCGCACCGCCAGGTCTACGTGGAGCGGAAGGGGCAACTGGAGCTCACCAGCGTGCGTTTCCGCGACGACCAGCACCTGCTGCGGATCATCGACAAGATCGTTTCGCAGGTGGGGCGCAGGATCGACGAATCGACGCCCATGGTGGACGCGCGGCTGAGCGACGGCTCGCGCGTGAACGCCGTCATCGCCCCGCTGGCCATCGACGGGCCGGTGCTCTCGATCCGCCGCTTCAGCAAGGACAAGCTGATGCCGGCCGACCTGGTGGAGAAGCGGGCCCTGATGCCGAGCATGATGGAGCTGCTCGAGGCGGCGGTGCGGGCGCGGCTGAACATCATCGTCTCGGGAGGCACCGGCGCGGGCAAGACCACGCTGCTCAACGCGCTCTCGGTCTTCATTTCCCCCAGGGAACGCGTCATTACCATCGAAGACGCGGCCGAGCTGCAACTCAAGCAGCCGCACGTGGTGCGCCTGGAGACGCGGCCTCCCAACCTGGAGGGGCACGGAGCGGTGCGCCAGCGCGAGCTGCTGATCAACAGCCTCCGCATGCGCCCCGACCGCATCATCTGCGGCGAGGTTCGCGGCGAGGAAGCGCTCGACATGCTGCAGGCCATGAACACCGGCCATGAGGGCTCGCTCACCACCATCCACGCCAATACGCCGCGCGACGCCGTGGCCCGCCTGGAAGTGATGGTCACCTTCGCGGCCGCCAATATGCCCATGATCTCGATCCGGCAGCAGATCTCCAGCGCGGTCCACCTGTTGGTGCAGGCGGCGCGGTTGAGCGACGGCACCCGGCGCGTCGTCAGTATCTCCGAGGTAACCGGGATGGAGGGGGACACGATAACGCTGCAGGACATCTTCGTTTTCGAAAAGCTGGGGATAGGCGAGGACGGGCGCGTCCTGGGACGTTTCGCCGCTACCGGCATCCGGCCGAAGTTCTGCGAGAAACTCCTGGCGGCGGGCATCCGCCTGCAGGCGGGAATGTTCGACGAAATGATGGAGGTCTGAGGCGGGACGTGCGAAACCGTTGAGCCGGCCCCCGCGGAGCTGTCGATCCCGCGGAGCTGTTAATCCCGCGGAGCTGTCGATCCCGCGGAGCCGTTGATCCCGCGGAGCTGTTGATCCTGCGGAGCTGTTAATTATGCTGCCGTTTGTGGCAATCACGATCGCTTTCTGGTGCCTGATCGCCTTTGGGTGGTGGAGCTGGTCGCGAAGGCGCTCGGGGCCCGATCTGGCGAGCGTCCGGGCGCGTCTGGCGGCCGGAGATCTCACCAAGGGAAAACCGCGCCAGGGTCCGGCGCTGATCGAAAGGGAAGAACAGGTTGCCGGCAAGATGGTGGCCCGGCTGCTCCTGCGGCTGCGTTTGAACGAACGCCTGAAGGCGCTGGTCGAGCAGGCCGGCTTGAAATGGAACGTGGCGCGGACCATCCACGCCTCCCTGGGATTGTTCCTCGGCGGCTTTGCGGCCCTGTGGTATCTCGAGCCGTTTTACCGCATCGCGGCCCCGGCGGTGGGTCTGATCCTCGGCGCAATGCCGGTGATGTATGTGCTGCGCAAGCGCACGGCGCGCCTGCACAAGTTCGAAGAGCAGTTCCCGGAGGCGCTCGAGTTCGTCTCCCGGGCCATGCGCGCCGGCCACGCCTTCTCGGTATCGCTCGAAATGATCCACGCGGAGTTCCAGGAGCCGGTCGCGGGGGAGTTCAAGCGCACCTTCGACGAGCAGAACCTCGGTATGCCGCTCGACCTGGCGCTCACCAAGATGGGTGAGCGCGTACCGCTGCTGGACGTGCAGTTCTTCATCTCCGCCGTGACCCTGCAAAAGCGGACCGGCGGGAATCTGGCGGAGGTGCTCGACAAGCTGGCCTCGCTGATCCGCGAACGGTTCAAGCTTCGCGGCCGGATCAGGGCCATCAGCGCGCATGGCAAGATGACGGGCTCCGCGCTCACCCTGATCCCCATCGCGGTGGGCATCCTGATGTGCTTCGTCAACCCGGGTTACGGTCAGTTCTTCGCCCACGACGACACCGGCAAGACCATGCTCGGCGTGGCGGTCGGGCTGCAGATTATCGGCTACGGCGTCATCCAGAAGATCGTGAAGATCGAGGTCTGACCATGGAGCTCCTTGCCGCATTCCTGCTGTTCGCCGTGGTCGCGGGCGCCTTCATCTTCCTGGGGGCGCGTTACTGGGTGCGGCCCAAGGCGGCCATCGAACGCGTCACGGAGGGTTCGGCGGGGGCGTCCGCCGCCGCGGCGCGCGTGCGCCCGGGGATCGCGATCCGCGGCCTGGTAGGGCGGCTGGGGACGGTGCTGCCGGCCTCGAAGCAGGAGGAGTCGCTGGTCGAGCGGCGGCTGATCCGGGCCGGCTATCGCGGGCCCTCCGCGCTGAAGACCTACTACGGCAGCAAGGTGTTCCTGGCGGCGCTGCTGCCCATCCTGACGCTGGTGCTCGGGCCGGGGCTCGGGCTTCCCGACGAAAGACGCATGCCGGCGGTCGCCCTCGTCGCTCTCGCCGGCTTCATGGGGCCCGGCAAATTCCTGACCATGGCCGCGCGGCGCCGCCAGCGGCAGATCCGCCGGGCGCTGCCCAACGCGCTCGACCTGATGGTGGTGTGCGTCGAATCGGGTTTGGGGTTGGACCAGGCCATCATGCAGACGGCCAAGGAACTGCGGCGGGCCCACCCGGAGATCAGCCAGGAGTTCGCCCAGGTGAACTTCGAGCTCAAGGCCGGCAAACGCCGCGCGGACGCTCTGCGCAACCTGGCCGATCGCTGCTCGGTCCCCGAGCTCAAGAAGCTGGTCGCGGTGCTGGTGCAGGCCGATCGCTTCGGCACCGGCATCGCGCAGACCCTGCGCGAGCACTCCGATTACATGCGGGTGCAGGCGCGGCAAGTGGCCGAAGAGAAGGCCGCCAAGCTCGGAGTAAAGCTGATCTTTCCGATCTTCTTTTGTATCCTGCCCTCCCTGTTCGTAGTGACGGTAGGGCCGGTGTTCGTGCGCATCTCGCGGGAACTGCTGCCGATGATGCGAAACATGTAGGCAAGGCGCCGGCTTGGGCCGGCCGAGCCGGGGCAGCGCCGAACGCGGCCCCGCAAGAGGAGACTCTATGCAACCTGGAACGATTCGTTTAATCTGCGCCCTGCTGGGCGTGGCCTTGTTGGCGCTGATCGTGCTGCGTCGCCGCAAACAACCCGAGTAGCCGCGCCCGTCGCGTGATTTGTAGTCCGTCGGCCGTCGCTGGGCTGGAGCCCGTCAGGGCTCCGGCTGAGGCTGAGAGCTGACAGCTGACGGCTGACGGCTGATAGCTGCCGGGCGCCCAGCCCGGCCCCGGCCGCCCGGCGCCGGCAGCCGCATCGTGACCAGCAGGCCCGGATGCGCGTTCTCCGCCACCAGTTCTCCGTGATGCAGCCGCACCGCGCGGCAGGCGATCGCCAGACCCAGCCCCACCCCTCCCGTGGCCGAGTCCCGCGAATCGTCCACCCGGAAGAAGGGGTCGAACAGCTTCGGCAGCAGCGCATCCGGCACGCCCGGCCCATAGTCGCGGATGGCCAGGTCCACGCTCGTCCCCCGTGCTTCCAGGCTGACCTCCACCGCGCTCGCCGCCGGCGCGTACCGTACCGCGTTTCGCAGCACGTTCTCCACGGCGCGCCGCAGCAGTTCCGGATCTCCGCAAACCACCGCGGGGGAGAACCCGTCGAACGCGATGCGGCAGCCGCGCACCTCCGCTTCCAGGCGGCAATCCTGGACGATCTCGGCGACGACCTCGTCCAACCGCACATCTTCCGAACGCCGTGCCGCCGCGTCGCCCTCGGCTCGCGTCACTTCGAGCAGCGCCCCCACCAGCTTGGCAAGCCGCTCGATTTCTTTCATCATCCGCGCCACCGCCGCGTCGCGGTCCGGTGCGGTGCGCGTGAGCTCCGCCGCGAAGCTGAGCCGCGCCAGCGGCGACCGCAACTCGTGCGATACGTCCTGCAGCAGGCGCCGCTCGGCCGTCAGCAGCGTCTCGATCCGTTCCGCCATGGCATTGAACGACTGCGCCAGGTTTCCGATCTCGTCGCGGCGCTGGAAATGCACCCGGGCCGAAAGGTCGCCCCGTCCGAAGCGGTCCACCGCGCCCGCCAGACTCCGCAGGGGCGACACGATGTAGGCGGCCAGCACCCAGCACAGAACCGCCACCGCGCCGAGCACCAGCAGGTAATACGGCAGCAGGTTCGAAAGCGGGAGCGGCGGAGGAGCGATCACAACCAGGTGAAACCGCCCGTCGCTCGAGGCCGTGGCCATCATCATCCGGCCGCTCATGGGTCGCG
>DATNLV010000516.1:0-3608 GCA_035602665.1 Bryobacteraceae bacterium
CTCTCGCGAACCCGTTCGTCCTTGGCTCGACGGCCCCACGCCAGCACGGTATCCTCGGCGCGCCTGAAATTCCGAAAGAACTGAATGCGCCGACCTCCTACCTGCCGACATTCATCATCGCCAGCGCGCTATCAGGTTTGGCGCTATTCAGCATGACTACGTGCTTGGGGTCGGGATTGACCAGGCGCAGTTGTCCGGCCAGCACCTGCAGGCGCTGCGGGCTCTCGAGTTGCGCTTCCTCCAGGGAGATGGCCGCCTTCTGGTTGACCAGCCTGTCGTGATCGGCGGCGAGCGAGTGGATGCGGTAGCCGGCCACCATCTCGAGCGCCCTGGGCATCAGGAGAAGGATCAGCAATCCCGCCACCGCGAAGCCCTTCAGGCCCGCCTGCACCGCGCGCCGGTGCCCGGCCGGGTCGGCCTCGCGCACCACGCGGCTGTTGTCGATCTTCTTGGTGAAGAAGTAGACGTCCTCGGCCGGCAGCGGCCGCAACTTGTTTGAGCCCGGCCCGCTCGTCCAGGTGTCGCCGCCAGCCCCCACCGGCTGGTCTGCCCTTTTGAAGGAAAACGCACGAGTCGCCATCAGAGTCTCTCCCTTAGCCCATCTCCACCGCCCGCAACTTCGCGCTTCGCGAAGGCGGGTTCAAAACCGTCTCTTCCCTGCCCGGCGTAACCACGTGCTTGGTGAGCAGCCGCGCGCGGCCTTGCCGGGCCAGGTTGCGAAAAGCTTCCTTGACCGGCCGGTCTTCGAGCGACATGAACGTGATCACTACCATCCGCCCGCCGCTTGCGATCAGCCCGGGCGCTGTTTCCAGGAGCGCATCCAATTCTTCCGTCTCGCGATTCACTGCACGGCGCAGTGCCAAAAAAGTCCTGGTCGCGGGTGAAAGCCTGCCCGTTCGTGGCGAGGCCCCTTCGATGACGCGCGCTAAGTGCAGCGTGTCGTCGGGAAGGCGCCTCGCACGAACGATTGCTCTGGCTATCTGACGCGACCTCCCTTCCTCGCCGAGAGAATAGATCAGATCGGCGAGATCTTTTTCGCTCAACGTGTTGACTAGTTCGGCCGCCGTCAGCGACTGGGTTCTGTCCATTCGCATATCGAGCGGGCCGCTCGAGGCCAGCGAAAAACCGCGTTCCGGTGCGGTCAATTGATAACGGCTGACCCCCAAATCGGCCAACAGGCCGTCGATCTTTCCAATCCCCAATCCTTCGAGCGCCTGCCCGATCCCCGAGAACTGCGCCTGCCGGTAGCGGATACGTTCCGCCCACGCGAGCGTGTTCTGGCGCGCACGTTCCAGGGATTCGGCATCCCGGTCGAGTGCGATCACCGTTCCGGTGGTGAGCCGCGCCGCGATCGCCGCGGTGTGCCCGCCCAAACCCGCCGTCGCGTCCACGTAGGTCCCGTCCGGACGCACCGCCAGATACTCGAGCGCTTCGGCGAGCATGACTGGGACGTGCATACACGGCTATATCAGCCCCTGCTTCTCGAGCACGTCGAGATTCGCCGCCAACGCTTCCATCGCGCTGGCCTCGCGCCGCTCGGACTCGGCCTCGCTGTAAACTTCCACCGCGCCCCGGTAGACCCGGAGGTTGACCTTCTGGTCCTCGATCTGGAGCTTGCGCCGCAGCGCCTGGGGGACCAGCACCCGGCCCTGGGCGTCGATCATCGAGACTCCGCCCCAAAGATGCGCCAGAAACGCGATGTCCCGTCCGGCCTTCGGGTTGTCTTTGAACCCCGCCAGAAATTTTTCGTTCTCCATCCACGTCCGAATGGGATATATTCGAGCTATGGCGCCGTCCACGCTGGTGATGAAGTACTCGGGCTCGGGCCACGTGCGCAGGAACTCTTCGAGCTCCTTCGGCAGCCGCAGGCGTCCCTTATCGTCGCAACGGGACGTGTATACGCCGAGAGGCTGCCGGCCCGAATTGTCACCGCCAAGAGACGACTCCACTTTCTTCCTCTAACTACCAGTAATTCCCACCCAGCCCGATTGTAAGTCGCACTAGGTAGCTTTTTCAATACGTTCTGAGACGATCACTAAAATAAATGTACGAACAAAAGGCGAAGTTAGCGTGGGGCAGGCGTCCACGCCTGCAGCGGGTCTCCAGACCCGCTCTGTAGCCAGCGCAGCGCGGCGCTCCGGCGTTCCACCAACCCCCTCTGCTATCGTGAGACCAGATGGGAGAGCCGCTCGAACACAAGCAGGCCAGCTTTATCCCCGGTTCCATCGCCACCATCCATCTGTTCGGCGTGACGGTGCGCCTGCACTTCACCTTCGCTCTGCTCTTCGTCTTCCTGGTGGTCGCTGGAATCGGCGAGGGCCAATCGGTGCTGGCGAACGCCCTCTATATCGCCGCTCTTTTCGGCTCGGTGGTGCTGCACGAACTGGGCCACGCGCTGGTCGGGCGCCACTTCTCCGTCCGCACGCTGGAGATCGTCATGTTCCCCATAGGGGGCGTGACACGGCTCGAACAGCCGCCCAAACCGCGGGAAGAGTTCTGGATCGCGGCGGCCGGTCCGCTAGTGAACGTGGCCATCGCCGCGGGGCTCTTTCTGGCGCTCCTCTGGCGCGGCGCCCTGCTGCCCCTCCAAGGTCTTCTCCCTCCGACGGACGCGAATCTGCTCGAGCGCATCGCCGGCGGCAACCTGGTACTGGCGACCTTTAATCTGCTCCCGGCGTTCCCCATGGACGGCGGGCGGATTCTGCGCTCGGCGCTAGCCTTGCGGCGTCCGCCGGAGCAGGCCACTCGCCTCGCTGCCCGCGCGGGCCAATTCCTGGCCATCGGCCTGGGACTCTACGGCCTGCTCGCCGCCAACTACCTGCTCTTGTTCATCGCCTTCTTCGTCTACCTGGGCGCCGCGCAGGAGAGCGCCGCCGCGGTCGGCCAGATCCTGACGAAAGGCACGCCGGTGCGCGCCGCGATGGTCACCGATTTCCGCACGCTCTCGCACGCCGACACCGTGCGCGACGCCGCGAACCTGCTGCTCGCCACCAGCCAGCAGGATTTCCCGGTCATGCACGCCGACCAGGTGATCGGCCTTTTGGGACGCGCCGCCCTGCTGCGCGCCATGGCATCGAGCGGCCCCGAATCCTACGTCGCCGGCGCCATGAACCGCGACTTCGTGCGCGTCTCCCCGGACCAGGACCTCGCCGCGACCATTCCCCTGCTCACGCAAGCCGGCTCCTGTGTCCTGGTGATGGAAGATGACCGCCTGGTGGGCCTGCTGACCTCGGAGAACCTATCCGAGTTCCTCTTGCTGCGCCGCTTCGGGATGCCGCCAGCGTAGGGCGCTAACCGAGCACGACTCTCACTTCCGAATGGCAGTAAGGGCATTCCGCCAATCGCCTGTCGATCCGCTTCTGGCAATTGAAACATATCCTGTGGTGGTTGAGCACGAAGGCAAGCACGAACACACACCACGCGAGGGGACCACTGGCAAAACCCAGAACCCACCACAGCGCTCCGCTACCACCCCGGTGCGCCGCGGCGGCCCCCGCGAGAATTGCGGGAAGAAGCCAGAGGAAGGTCACGACCGGGTGTTCCATCGCCAGCCGCACAGCCAGATTGCCCCCGAGATACATGACTTCTACCCAGCCACCGTCTCCGAG
>DATNLV010000555.1:0-3995 GCA_035602665.1 Bryobacteraceae bacterium
GGTATACGTGGTTTCGCTAGCCATGATCCAATTGTACAGGATTCCTGTACGCCTGGCGGCGGTGCTAAGATCTTGTGACGGCCGTCGCGATTCGCCCACCGGGCATCCGCCCAATCCGGGTGCTAAGATCTCTCTTTCAGCTGAAAGCTGACAGCTGACCGCTGAAAGCTGACGACGACCGGCCGCCGCGGGCGGCCGCCAAGGAGTCCCAATGCACCGCATCGCCTGGTTGCCCGGAGACGGCATCGGACAAGAAGTGTGCGACGCCACGCGCGTCGTCCTCGACGCCGCCGGTTTCGAAGCCGAGTACGTCGTGGGCGACATCGGCTGGGAATTCTGGCGCCGGGAAGGCGAGGCGCTCCCCGAACGCACCATCGAGCTGATGCGCTCCACCTCCTGCGCGTTCTTCGGAGCCATCACCTCCAAGCCCGTGGCCGACGCGCAGCGCGAGCTCGCCCCCGAGCTGCAGGGCAAGGGCCTCACCTACCGCAGCCCCATCGTCCGCATGCGCCAGCTGCTCGACCTTTACGTCTGCCTGCGGCCCTGCCGCGCGTTTCCCGGCAACCCCCTCAACTATCGCGACGACATCGACATCGTGGTCTTCCGCGAGAACACCGAGGGCATGTACATCGGCGTCGAGTATCCGCGCGTCCCCGAGAGCTTCCGCCCCGTGCGGGGCATGGAGCGCATCGCGCTCGACGCCGCCATCTCCATCCGCGCCATCACCCGCCACGCCTCCAACCGCATCGTGCGCGCAGCCTTCGAATATGCCGTCAAGCACGGCCGCCGCCGCGTCACCGCCGTCCACAAGGCCAACGTGCTGCGCGCCACCTGCGGGCTGTTCCTCGAAACCGCGCAGGCCGTGGCCGCCGAGTTCCCGCAGATCCAGTTCGACACCGCCAACGTCGACGCCATGGGAATGTGGCTGATCAAGAACCCGCAGAATTATGACGTGATCGTTACCACCAACCTGTTCGGCGACATTCTCTCCGACCTCTGCGCGCAACTGGTCGGCGGGATGGGCTTCGCCTACAGCGGCAACATCGGCGACCGCTACGCCGTCTTCGAGCCCACTCACGGTTCCGCGCCGAAGTACGCCGGCCAGGGCAAGGTCAACCCCCTGGCCTCCATCCTCGCGGGGAAGATGATGCTCGAGTGGCTGGGCGAGGCCGCCGCCGCCGCCCGCGTCGAGCAAGCCGTCCGCGACGTGGTGTGCCGCGGCGAAGTGCGCACCTACGATATGGGAGGCAGCGCCACCACTTCGCAAATGGCCGCCGCCGTAGCCGAAGCCTGCGCCGTGCTTCGATAGGGGAAGGGAAATGGAAAACCACGTCAAGATCCTCGCTTACCTGCACATCGTTTTCGGCGCGCTCGGCCTGCTTGCGGCGCTGGTCTGCCTGGTCCTTTTCGGCTTCCTCGCGGGTTTGATCCAGACCGCCCTCGAGACCAGCTCGGATCCGAACGCCCAATTGGCGGTCCCCGCGGTCGGCATTCTCGGCGCCGTCATCGTCGTCCTGATCGTCGTCTTTTCGCTCCCCGGCATCGTCACCGGCATCGGCCTGCTCCATTACCGCGAATGGGCGCGCATTCTCGGCATCGTGCTCGCGGCCATCAGCCTGCCCGGCGTGCCCTTCGGCACCGCCCTTGGACTCTACGGCCTGTGGGTGCTGCTGAACGCGGAGACCGTCCGCCTCTTCGCCGCTCCGCCGCCGCGGTAGAGGTTGTGGGGCAGGCGTCCACGCCTGCAAGCGGGTCTCCAGACCCGCTCCTGGTTACCTGGAACGCCACCTCCCGGCTCGCCACCAACCTCGGCTCTCTCTACCGAGCCTTGCAGTCCGGCCAATCGCCGCGCCCTGAGGAATTCTCCCGACAAAACCCTCGCTTTACCTTTGCCCCGGCTTTTGATACCCTCCTACTTTCCGGGAGTGCTGGCTTATGATCCTTCCAGAGACCTACGTCGTAGCGTTGTTTCTCGCGATTTTCGCCGCTATTTGCTGGGGCTCGTGGGCCAATACCTACAAGCTGGCGGGCCGGCAACGCTTCGAGCTTTTCTATTGGGACTACGCGCTCGGCGTTTTGCTGGCGGCTATCCTGGCCGCGTTCACCTTCGGCAGTCTGGGCTTCAATGTCGCCGGAGGCGGGGGCGGCTTCGCGTTCATGGACGACCTCATGTTGCATGCGAGCAAACATAGCTGGGTCTACGGAATGGCCGCCGGCGCCGTCTTCAACCTGGGGACTATCCTCCTGGTCGGCGCCATGTCTTTGGCCGGCATGTCGCTGGCCTTCCCGGTGGGCCTCGGTCTGGCCGCGGTGGTCGCCTTGCTCCTGGCCTCCATCGACCGGCCTCACGTCAACGCCGTGCTGCTCCTCTCCACCCTCGTGCTCATATTGGCCGCCGTGGTGCTCGATGGACTCGCCTACCGCGCCGCCGCACGCCGGCGCTCACAGGAAGCCATCAAGACCGGCCGCACCAAGAGCACCAAGGTGACCGTGAGTTGGAAGGGCATCGTGCTGGCCCTCGTCGGAGGTCCGTTGGTCGGACTGTGCTTCCCGCTGATAGACCTCAGCCGGACGCCCGACACGGGTATGGGCCCCTACGCGGCCGCCGTCATGTTCGCGGTCGGCGCGCTCGTCTCCACCTTCGCCTACAACCTCCTGCTGATGAACCTGCCCATTCGCGGCGAGCCGATCGAGGTGCTCCAATACCTCCGCCAGCCGAAGAAGAGCCACCTGCTCCCGTTGTTGGGCGGCATGGTGTGGGCCGCCGGGACGGTTTCGCTCTTCGTAGCGTCGAGTGCCGTGGCCGCCACAACCAACCAGCAGGCCGAGCCCCTGCCGCTGCTCGGTCCTAACACAGCCATCCTGGTCATTCTGGCCGCCGCCTTGCTCAGCGGCCTGTGGGGCCTGTTCGTATGGAAGGAACTCGCGGACGCCTCCGCGCGTGCCCGCTCCCTGACTGCCTTGGCGTTGGTCATGCTCCTTGCCTCGCTCGCGCTGTTCCTAGCGGTGCCGCCCTTTACGGCCTAGTAGTGGGGCAGGTTGGCAACCTGCGGCGGGTTGTGAACCCGCAGTGCCACCCTCTCCCCGGACCGCCCAACAAAACCTCGCCGCCCCCGCACTCCTGCACTACAATGAGTGCATGTCGGACGACCTGTTCCGCGGTATCGTCCCTGCCGTCGTCACCCCCTTCCGCGCCGACGAGCGCATCGATTACAAGGTCTGGCAGGAACTCATCGAAGCCCTGATCTCGAGCGGCGTCGACGGCTTGCTCTGCCTCGGTGGCCAGGGCGAGTTCTACGCCCTCACCGAGGAAGAGCGCGAGGTCGCCGCGCGCTTCGCCGCCCAAACCGCCGACGGCCGCGTGTCCGTCTACGCTAACGTCGGCTCCAACTCCACTCAGGAATCCATCCGCCTCGCCCAGCGCGCCGAGGCCGATGGCGTCGATTCCCTCGTGGTCATCACGCCTTACTACGTGGAACCGTCCGCGGACGAACTGGTCGATCATTTCGTCGCCATCTGCCATTCGGTGCAGATACCGGTCCTGGCCTACAACATCCCGCAGCGCACGCGCGTCACACTCACGCCCGCCATCCTCGGCCGCGTGGCCGCCCTCTCCGAGAATTTCGCCGGCCTGAAGGATTCGAGCGGCCGCATCGAGGACCTCGAGGCCTACCTCGCCCTCGGCCTCAAGGTTCTGATCGGTCTCGACTGGCTGGCCCTCGAAGGGCTGAAGCGCGGCTGCACCGGAGTGGCCGTCGCCGGAGCCAACATCATCCCGCGCGCCTTCGTGGACCTCTACGCCGCCTTCCGAGCCGGCGACCTCGACCGAGCCCAGCGCCTGCAAGCCCTGATCGACCCGCTGGAGGAGGCCTTCGCCCTCGGCTCTTTCTCCGCCATGGTCAAGGAGGCGCTGCAGATCGCGGGGATGAGCGCCGGCCCCTGCCGCCGCCCCGTCGGCCCCCTCCCCGACGGAGCGCGCGATAAGCTCTCCCAGA
>DATNLV010000318.1:0-2212 GCA_035602665.1 Bryobacteraceae bacterium
GGTGTCGAGCATGCGGAGCATCAGTTCCGCGGCGCGCTCGCCCATCGCGGCGCTGCTCAGGTCGATGGTCGAGAGCGGCACGCGGAGAATGTCCGAATAGTGGACGTTGCCCGCGCCCACCACTTCGATGTCGTAGGGCACTTCGAGGCCCGCGTCGAGGATCGCCTTGATGGCGCCCACGGCGACGGCGTCGTTGAAGCACACCACGCCGTCCAGGCGCGGATTCACCGACAGCAGTTGCCGCATGGCCGCGCAGCCGGAGGCGTCGCTGGTTCCGCCACGGACGACGTAGCCGGGCGAGGATTTCAGGCCGTGCCCGCGCAGGGCGGCCACATAGCCCCTGGAGCGGGCGGCGCCGCTCGAGGTCTCGGGGCCCTCGATGTGCGCGATGTGTCGGCAGCCGCGAGCGATCAGGTGCTCGGTAGCCACCGTGCCGATCTCCTGGTCGTCGGCGCCGACGTAGCTCGCCGCCACCTCCGGGAAGTCGCGGTCGACGAGTACGAAGGGCATGTTGTGTTTCTCGAGCTGGCGGAACAGCGCCGTCTCGCCGGGTGCCTGGGCCGACGCCAGGATGATCCCGTCCACCTGCGAGCAGGACAGGAGCAGATGCACCGCCTGCCGCTCGCGCTCGGCGTCGCCTTCCGAGTTCGAAATCAGTACCGTGTAGCCGGATGGCTGCATGCTGTGGGCAATGCCGCTGGCCATGCGGGCGAAATGGGTGTCCGTGAGATCCGGAACCACCAGTCCGATAATATGAATCCTACTTTCCACTGCTTTACTCCTTAGGTCCGCTCTGACAAAGGATACGCCGGAAGGGGCCGGTTCCGCAAGGTGCAGTCGATGGTGGATGGTGGATGGTCGATAGCGGGCTCCATCGGCCATCGACCATCGGCCATCCACCATCGACTTTCCAGGCGATACTGTAATGTATGCCGTTTGTTTCCATCCCCGAGGCGATTGACGAGATTCGCGCCGGCCGGATGCTCATCGTGGTGGACGACGAGGACCGGGAGAACGAAGGCGACCTCACCGCCGCGGCTGAGAAGATCACGCCCGAGATGGTGAATTTCATGGCCAAATACGGCCGCGGGCTGATCTGCCTGGCTCTCACCGGGGAGCGCTGCGACGAACTGCACCTGCCGCTGCTGGCCGCCAAGAACACCTCGCAGTTCGGCACCGCCTTCTGCGAGACGATCGACGCGCGGGAGGGCACCACGACCGGCATTTCCGCCGCGGACCGGGCCCGCACCATCCGCGTCGCGGTGGATCCCAAAGCGCGGCCCGCGGACCTGGCGCGCCCCGGACACGTCTTCCCGCTCAGAGCCCGCGATGGCGGCGTGCTGGTGAGGGCGGGGCAGACCGAGGCCGCGGTGGACCTGGCGCGCCTGGCGGGCCTGGCGCCGGCCGGCGTCATCTGCGAAGTGATGAACGACGACGGCACCATGGCGCGCTCGCCGGAACTGGTGGAGTTCTGCCTGGAGCACGGCCTGAAGATGATCTCGGTGGCGGAACTGATCCGCTACCGCCTGGCCCACGAACGCTTCGTGCGGCGCGTGGCCGAGGGCTGTCTTCAGACCGAATTCGGCCCGTTTCGCACCATCGCCTACACCAGCTCGACCGATCCCGAGACGCACCTGGCGCTGGTCCATGGCGATGTCGCCGCCGGCGAGAACGTTCTGGTGCGGATGCACGCGCGGTGCGCTTTCGGCGACGTCTTCGGCGCCACCACCTGCGATTGCCGCCGCATCGTCCAGGCTTCGCTCGAGCGGATCGCGGCCGAGGGAGCGGGAGTGCTGGTGTACCTGCACCACACCGGGCGCGGGCTCCGCATGGCTCCCTCCCAGAGCGGCATCGACCAGATCGTGGCGCACTCGCGCGAGCCCGTCAACTACACCAGCGCGGACGGCCAGCGGCTGCTGCAATACGAGACCGGAATCGGCGCCCAGATTCTCTCCGATCTGGGACTGCGCACCATCCGGCTGCTCACCAACCATCCACGTAAGGTGGTGGGACTGGAAGCGTTTGGCATCCGGATTACGGAACGAGTGGCAGTATGATGGCGAGCCTCAAAAGCTGACCGCTAGCCTGTGACTGTCTCTGCCGCTCAGTGTTATGAGGTGCCTGCTGGGGTCAGTTGATACCCGAGTTGTTTTGCTTTCGACAGGAGGGCTTTGAGACGTAGCTGGTGGTGGCGCTCCTCGTAGGCCTTGGC
>DATNLV010000571.1:0-17691 GCA_035602665.1 Bryobacteraceae bacterium
CCTTCTTCCGCGAGGCCGTCGCGCTTCTGGCGACGGTGGCCACCGTGATGGCGGTGTCGCTGATCTGGAACGCGCCGCTCGAACAGCTCGCTAACCCCGCGAAAACGCCCAATCCCGCCAAGGCCCCCTGGTACTTCCTGGGGCTCCAGGAACTCGTGAGCCATTCCGCCCTGCTCGGCGGAGTGGTGGTGCCGGGCCTCGCCGTATTGGTGCTGCTTGCCATTCCCTACTTCGATACGAATCCGAGCCGCCGGCCGGCAGACCGGAAGTGGGCCATCTGGGCCTTCACGGCGTTCGTCGTGGTCAACATCGTCCTCATCGTCATCGGGACGTTCTTCCGCGGCCCGGGCTGGGCCCTGGTGCCGCCATGGGTGCACATACCGGGGGTCGAGTAAATGGAGCGGAACATGCCGAAGCTCTTCTTTGCGCTCAGCCTCACCGCGCTGGTTCTCATGCTTGCGGCCATCTGGCAGGCCAGCACTCCGGCGTGGAAGAAATACCAGCAGGAGTTTTACCGCCGGGAAGCGCAGGGGGAACCGAACGCCGCCGCCAAGCTCGCCGTGTCCACCGCGCCTCTGAACATCCGCCAGGTCCTGCTGCCCGGATTGCAGCGCGTGGACCGCTGCGCCACCTGTCACCTGGGAGTGGAAGACCCAACCATGAAGAGCGCGCCCGGCCCGTTCGCTTTCCACCCCAACCTGGCCCCGCATATTCCCTCCAAGTTCGGCTGCACGATCTGTCACGGCGGCCAGGGTCTGGCCACCGACATGGAAAACGCTCACGGCCAGGTGGCTTTCTGGCAGGAGCCCTTGCTGCCGAAGGACTACATCCGCGCCTCCTGCGGGCGCTGCCATAAGGAAGGCGATGTGCCCGGCGTTCCGGAATTGGCCGAAGGCCGGCGCCTGTTTGAAACGCACGGCTGCCGCGGCTGTCACAAGCTGAACGGTGTGGGCGGCAGCATCGGCCCGGACCTGACCGAAGAGGGCGCGATCCACCGCAACCCCCAGTGGCTGGAACACCACTTTCTCGATCCCAAAACCGCATCCCCCGGTTCCGCGATGCCGAACTTCCATTTCACGCGGGAGGAGGCGCGCGCCCTGACCTTCTACATGCTCTCCCTCACCAGCGAGCAGATGGGGAGCTACTACTCCAGCGTGGGCGTGATTCCCAGCGCCACCTATGGCCGGCGGCTGTTCGTCGAGAAGAACTGCATCGTCTGTCACGGCATCGGCGGCGTGGGAGCCAAGAGCGCCCCGGACCTGCTCGGCGTAGCCAAAGAGCACTCCGCCGGGTGGCTGGACGAGCAACTGGTTAATCCCGAGCTGGTATATCCGGGGAGCACGATGCCGGCTTACGACATGGAGCCGAATGCGCGGAAAGCGCTGGTCGTCTTTCTGGCGTCGGCCACCGTGGAAGATGCCCGGTCGATCCTCTCCGGGCGGCCCAAAGCGCTCGCTCCCAAAGACGCGGCGATCGAAGCGGGCAGACAGAGCTTCGCCCGTTTCGGCTGCGTGGGTTGTCACGGCCTGGAACTCCAGGGCGGAGTTCCCAATCCCAACAGCCAGGGCGGTGAAGTGCCTTCCCTTCTGCACGCATCGCAGGACTATACCAAGGACGAGGTCATCGGCATCATCCGCAACGGCAAAGTGCCGCCGCTGGCCGATCCCAAGAAGCCCGCTTCGCCGCTCTACATGCCGTCCTGGAAGAACGTGCTCTCAAAGGAAGACATCGACAGGATTGCCGACTACCTCTGGTCCTTGCAGCCGAAAACGGAGAGTTGGTAGCGGCGGAGGTTGGGCGTCGTTGATCGCCTGAGCATCGACCAGGAGATCCGCCCACCCAACTGCCCACCGGTTCGTTATTGGGAGGCGCACACCCCGGCCTCGGATACATTGCAACTTATTGAGTACAGTGGACGTGGCCTTCCGTATGATTACCCGGGCAGCTGGGAACCTCGATGCTCACCCACCCAACCGCCCACCCAAGTTCGCACTCATGGTGCGTTATTGAAATGATTGGTCGGGGCGAGTGGATTCGAACCACCGACCTCCTGGTCCCGCACCAGGGGAAGGCCGTTTTTGCAGGTTTTTGCAGGCGTTTGCAGACGTTTGCAGATTTTCCATACAGTCCAGTTTGCCTCGTCTTCTGAACGGCTTCGAGCCCCTCCCGCTTTGCACCGGCTTGCAGGACTTTGCCGCGTCTCGTAGCTCCAAAAGGGCAAGAAAAGGGCAAAGTTGCTTAAGTGATTGATTCCCGGTTTACACATTGAGCTTGGCAAAGGGCTTCCTCTATCAAACTGGGATGTGGTCCCGCCAGGCCATCCCGCCTTCTCGAAGACTTCGTGGTTCCGCGACGATGGCAACGATCGCATCTTGAGGGATGTCTTGCCGGGTGAGGGCCCTTGTTCTCCGAAATGTCCACACAAGGGGAACTCCCTAAAGCTCGAAGGGATTCGCGTCGGGCCGCGCCGTCGCGAGATACTCGGGCAACCGGCCTTCAGAATCAGTCTCTGTTTTCGTTGAGCCGGTAGTTTGCCGCTGTCGGCACTTTCTTCACCGCCCCACAAACTCCCTTTTGTGTGATAGGATTCCGCTATAAAGACTCAGAGGTGTGCTGGGCCGGAATGGCCGGCGCAAGGGGGGAACATGGGCTCCGCGGCCTTCGTTCGACAAACGGTGAACGTCTTCGGCGGTATGCGGAACCCGTTTGCTGCCGGCAAGAACATCCTGTTTACGATCTTCGACGGCTTCCGCAGTCAGATCTATCGCAGTTACAAAAAGGCCACGAGCGTGTCATCTCAGGTGCCGTTTTTCCAAAACCAGGTTGATGATTACACGGACCTCGCGTACGCGGACAGTTACATGCAGGCGGGCTTTGCGCCGGTAAAGGCGCTGGCGGCACGGAAGGAGCAGGAATGGATGTCTTGAAGATCGGCAGCACGGGCCCGGACGTGACGGCTCTGCAACAGGCTCTTTCGAAAGCGGGCTTCGATCCCGGCGGTAGCGACGGTAACTTCGGGCCCGGAACCCAGAGCGCCGTCGAGGCATTCCAGAGAAACGCGGGGATCACGGCCGACGGTTTTGTCGGACCGCAGACGGCGGCGGCGCTCGGCCTCGGCGGTCCGCCCTCACCTCAGGCGCCGCTGGCGATCCCCGCGGTTACGGCGGACATGGTGGCCAAGATGTTCCCGGTGACGCCGGTCCGGAACATCGAGGCGAATCTGCCCCCGGTGCTGGACGCGCTGGTTTCTTTTCAACTCGCGGACAAGGCCATGCTGCTGATGGCTCTGGGGACCATCCGCGCGGAAACGGAGAGCTTCGAACCGATCGCCGAAGGCCAGTCGAAATTCAACACGTCGCCCGGTGGGGATCCCTTCGACCTGTACGACAATCGCGCCGACCTGGGGAATCAGGGGTCTCCGGACGGGGCAAACTTCAGAGGCCGCGGATTCGTCCAGTTGACCGGGCGGGCCAACTATCAGCAGCATGGCGAGGCCATCGGGCTGGGGGATCAACTCATCACGAATCCTGACCAGGCCAGCGATCCGCAGACTGCGGCGAAGCTGCTGGCGAGCTTTCTGAAAAGCCGCGAGGACGGCATCCGCGCCGCTCTCGCCCAGGGAGACCTGGCCACCGCGCGCCGCCTGGTGAATGGCGGGTCAAACGGGCTGGACCGATTCACGGAGGCATTCAACACGGGCCAGGGCGCAATACCGGACGAGCCGGCCGCCGGCGGGTGACCTGGGCGTTTCCTGGGACGCACCGCGCCAGCCTGACGGGGCGCCCGCGCAGCTCGGGTCGCTGCTGCGAGGAAATCAGCGGCAGAAAAGGGCCTCATATCGATCTGGTAGAGTGTGCTCATAGCGGCCAGGAACTCCGAGGCAATTTCTTCCTGCCACCGCTCAGAGGTGGCGCCGTCTTCACAACGTTCTCAAGGTCTGCGACTGGATGCCCTGCGAGGAGGCCCGCGGGGTCCACGCCACCACGGCCCTATTGGCGCCCACTCGCGAGCCGGCGAGTTTAACCAGAGAAAACAAATCCGAGGAAACGTGATTCGATGAAATTCACAATCTCGCAGGACCCGAGCGGCGCCTGGACGGTGGCGCCGGACAGCTTTCCGGCGGTTATCCAGTTGGACGCAGCTCTATTCCGGAACGAGAGCCTCACGCCGGGCGCCCAGCTGAGCGGCAACGATATCTTTGCCCTCGTCGCGGTGACGGACGACGGTATCCGGACCTGCAATCTGACGGTGAACAAGAGCGTGACGGACTTCAGCTCGGGGCTGGCGCAGGGCTACAGGCAAGGCTTGCTCGATAAGTTCGAAGACTTTCTCGAGCAGACGAACGCGCTCGAAGGGGGACTCGTACACCCGGGTGGTCTCGGGCTGATCCGGAGCGTGCTGGCGCACCACCTCTCGGCGACGTTTGCTGAAAGCCTCTATTTCCACTACGGCTTCTTTCAAGGCACCGCGAGCAAGATCCAGAGTTACGTCGACTTGCAGGCTGGCATGCGGCTGAGAGTCGAGGGCGACCTGGGGGCCGGCCAGTCGACCTATCACTTGGTAGAATCGCTTCGCGCCGACGGCACGCCGCAGTTGGGGTTGGATGCCTTCTTCGCGTCCACCGAATTGCCCAAGGTGGATACGAACACCGCCGGGGACAGGAGCGCTATCGACCTCGCAAGCGCGCTCAAGCTGCGACGGTTTGTGCGGCTGTGCTACCCGCCGAACATGCCGGCGAGCGACGCGGCCGTGTCGCAGAATGCGTTGGAGCGGGTGACGCTGCTGGGGGCCGATGCACTGGCGGACCTCGATTCCGCCACCAACGCCTACTACCAGGCGCAGGCGATCACGAAGACGGGTGTACTGGTCAGTTCCTTCCAAGGACGGATCATCGCGATTCCGGAGATCGCGATGCTGCTCAACGGCACGCCGATGTACGTACCGGTGGGCACCAGCGTGCGGCAGGCTGTGAGCCGCTTCACTACTGTGCCGCGACTGGCTGGCTTCCGGCCGGCATTTGACTACCGCCGGTTTGCGGCGGACACACAGTATGTCGGCGACGGCGCGGAGGACGGGTATCCGGGGGACTTCTACCGTACGGTGGATTTCCAGAGCGGAACCCAGGCCTCGGGCCCGCAAGACGCGTTCGACCTGCCTGTGCTGGCAGGAGACAGTTACCAGTTCAAAACCGAATAGGCGGATCGTGCCGGCGACGCAATTTCAAAACACGACACCCACCAGCAAGGTCTGCTACGCGCAGATGACGCCAGTGGAACTGGCCGGGCTGGGCTCGATGCTCAACCTCAAACAGGCGTGGGTTCCTCCGGGGGATGCCGCGCCGGCTTCGGCGGTTCGAACGGTCGCTCTGGTGGATGCCTGGAACGAGGGCGGCGTGTTTCTCTTCCTGGGCGCCACGCTGGCCGACGAAGACGCGTTTGTGGCCCGCCTGACGGTGCTCATGGAACAGCCGCAGTTCCTGACCGCGCGAGTGATGTGGATTCTGAATCCGAACGACCGGGAGGACCAGTGGCGCACCTGGAACATTCGCGTTTCTAAAAATGCGGATGGAACGTCGCGGGTGGGAGCGGTGGCGCGCTTCGATTTTCAGAACTACGCGTTTCTGATAGGCGGAGGCTCCATTGCGACCGGCGAGTCTTCGTTCGTGATCGGCGCGCCGGACGCGAGTTCCATCTTCCTTACGGCGCAGAATGGCGCGGTGCGGCTACCGGCGGTGCCCTACGGTCCGGTGACCATTTCCTACGTGGACAGCCCGGGTTGCCTGACATTCCCGATGGAGGGCGACGCGACGTTCTTCGACGACCTGGACGTGAGTTGCCGCCTGTTCTTCGCGAACCAAGGCGCAGTCGATTCGATCCGCCAGCCGGTCTTCGCACCGGCCACGACGGTCCTGCTCTCGGCGGCACTCGATCCGTTCGCACCGCTGGACCCCTCGCGCACGGTGTTCGCGTTTCAACCCGGTCAGGCGATCGGCTCGTACTTCCGCACCAACGCGGGCAAGCCAATCACGCTGACGCCGATGACCGGCAGCCGTCTGCTCTTGGCGGCGCTGCCGGAACTTCAGCCGCCGGCGGCCGCGACGAAATACTACCTGGTTCCCGACGGTCCGTTCGGTGTCGAGGGAGCGGGCACGCCGCCGCAGCTTCTGTGCGGGGTTTTCGGCGCGGAATTCATCGAGTTGACGGCGGATTCCATCGTCACTCTCCAGGCGGGTCAACCGGCGTTCATCCCGGGCTTCGAACCGGGCAAGGCCCTGCCGCCGGGTGACGGGGATGTGGTCCTGGCGTTGACGCGTCAGGCTACGACTGCCTGGGCCACTGTGCACTCGCCGACGGCGACGCTGTGCTACTCGGCCGTTCCGGACGGGGCGGGCTTCTTCCGGCCAGCGGCTTCGAACGACCTCTCGATGCTGGAATACTACGGCGCTTGTTCGGCCTTCCTGCCGCAATCCGGCGCACCGTCGTATCCGCTGCTTCCCTATGCCGGCGCACACGCGCAAGACTTCGCCGCGACGTACACGATCGAGCAGCGGATACTGGCTCCGCTGCGCCGGCACCTGATTCAGAGCAACCAGGCGGCGCCGCCGGCGCCTCCGCCCACCAGGGACACCACGGACGTGGAGGTGGTGACGCCCCAGGGCCTCGTGGCGCAGTTCAGCGCAGACCGCACCACATGGAAGACGCTGACGGTGGGGGGAAGCGAGTCTGGCCCGTTCCGGTTGACGGCGATCGGCGACCCGCTGCGGTCCGCGTTGCTGACCAATCAGCAGTTCGTGGTGATCTCGGATCCGGCGATCCTGACACAGTATCTGGACCCGGCCCACAGCACGATCGAGATGGCTAAGTGGCAGTTCAAATTGGACCAGGCGGGATGCCAGCGGTACGGCACCATCATGATTGTGAAGAACGCCCCGCGATCCTTGCGGGAACTGGTGACCGACCTGAATGCCTGGACACAGGCCGCGGAGTTCAACGCGTCGCCCGCGCAGACGAGGCAGCAACTGCTGCAGATTCTGGACCAGGCGGAGGCGAATTCCTCGAGCATCGAGTTCGATTACTTCACCGGAACGGTGGCGGCGGGCTCCGCCTGGAATGGGGTGCTGCTGCTCAACGTCCCCCTCACCGCATTTCCGGACAGCTTCCAGGGGCTGGCGGGCGCGATCAAGCCCAGCGGGTTGTTCGCGCACCACGTGGGGTTCAACCAGACGCCGATTGCGAAAACGGTGGCCGCACAGGACAGCCAGAAGAGCTCGCTGTTCGGTCTGATTCACTACGCGGACGACGGGGCCGCGACGGGCTCCTCGGATTTCGAGTTCCAGGTGACGCTGCTGGAGGTGGTGTTCCGGAACTCAGCGGTTCAATATCTGGCCGCCAATGCGGCGTTGTATGTCCGAGCGCTGTTCGGTTCGGCGGTGAGCCTCGATTCCAGGGCGCCTCTGCTGCTGAAAGGGACCATCGAGACGCACGGCGCGGCCAACGTATTCGCCATGGTGAGCGACGGGGGCCCGCGAACGCTCCGGCTCGACGACAGCGTGCTGAAGGCCGTTCGCATCGCCAACACGCACTTCGCCACAAAGACCGTGGCAGGCGATGGAACGGGGGCAATCACTTCGCGCTTCGATTTCTGGGGCGGGCTGCAGTTCGCGGTGCTCCAGGGGTCGGGTGGCCCGTTCGATCTGTTCTCGTACGACGACCTGAGCTTCTCGAAACTGGGCGCCGATATGGTGACGGGGGCAAACGAGCAGACGTTCCGCTTCGACCCGTTCGCCATGACCTTCGACGCCTCAACCAGCATCCTGCGGCAACCGGGCAGCCTGGTGGCCCAGTTCCCGGTGCAACTCAAGGGCTTCACGTCCTCGAACGATAAGACCACGCCGACGGGCGCCGGCTACGTGGCGGTCGCGCTTTCGCAGGTGAGCGTGGCGCCGGTCACGCCTCCGTGGTATGGGCTGGTGTTCAATCTCAACCTGGGGACGCTGGGAACGCTGGCGGCCGATGTCGGCCTGGTGGCGACGTTCGCGGCGGTGTGGTCTCCGGGCGGTGGAACGCTGCGTGTCTTCGCGGGAATTCACCTGCCGGGGCTCTCAGGCGGGCAGAACCAGGTTTCGCTCATGGGCGTGGTGAAGGTGGCGATGCACAGCGTGGAACTGGTGCAGCAGGGCGGGAAGTTCGTTCTGTTGCTGGATGGCATTGCATTGACGTTTCTGGGCAAGTCGCTGCCGCCGGGGGGCGCGTTCGATTTTTACCTCTTCGGCGACCCGCAAGGCACTCCGGGCGCGAATCAACTGGGGTGGTACGGCGCGTATCTCAAAGGTCAGTAGCGAAAGGACAGAGGAATGGCGAACACATTCGATTTCTTCATCGACATCGTGATCGGCGGCAAGGCGCTGCGCCTGGATGGCAATCTCATCGAGGGCGCAGTCGCGGGCGTCAAGAACGGCTTCGATGTCAACTATCACGCCGATAGCTTCGACGACGCGTTCAGCCTGGGATCGCTCGCACAGGCCCAGACGGCGATCGTCGGCGCGCTCGGCGGCGTACTGGGGATCCAGGTTACCGATCTGGATCTGACGTCACAGATTTCGGGGATTCCGTTTCTACAGAAGGTGGTGGACAAGCTTGCCACCGCCGATGTGCGAATCACCGATCTGGCCTTCAACACGACCGCCAAGACCTTCACGATCGGGCTGGGCGTCGACCTGGGGGACAGTTTCACGCTCGATAGCCCGAGCCTGGCCCTGAAGTCGTTCGGGTTCGTCGTCTCGCATTCGAGTTGATGGGTACCACGCTCCAGTTGTCCGCCGATCTTGACGTGCTCGGTGTGCCGGTCACGCTGGAGGGCGACGTCAGCCCCGCGGGCACGAGCCTGTCCGCCAAGTTCGATGGAGCCGGGACGCTCAAGCTGGGCACGGTGCTGAGCGAGATCTACGCGCTTGCCGTTCCCGGAGGACAGTTGACGCTGGACTCTCCGTGGGACGCCCTGACTGGCGTCGACATCGCCTTCTCTGACCTGACGTTTGAAGTGGACACGGCCGGTCCGCGCATCGGCCTCCACGTCCAAGCTGGGGGAATCGGAGTCGGCGACTTCCTGAACCTCACGTCGCTGGGCGTGTCTTTCTCGCACGACAGCGTCACGAAGCGCAACCGCGTGGACCTGTCGATCGAGGGGACCTTTCTGGGACTGGAGTTCCAGGCGCCGCATGCGCTGACGTGGGATCTGCTGCGCGAGCCTCCGCCTGAGGCGCCGGGGAAGGGGCCCGCGATTCTCGATCTGCGGTATATCGGGCTGGGGCAGCACATCACTCTGAATCCGACGCCATCCGACATGGCAACCGTGCTGCAGGAACTGGAGCAGACAGCGCCGCCCAGCCCCGACACGACGCCACCGTTCGGCCTCACCTTCGATGGCAACGCGGGCTGGCTGGCGGGCCTCGATCTCACGGTGCTCGACACGGTTTCGCTGAGCGCGATCTTCAACGACCCCAACCTGTACGGCCTTCTGGTGAGCCTCAGCGGCGCGCGCGCCAAAGCGCTCGCCGGCTTCAGCTTCGAAATTCTGTATCACCGGATCGACAGCACGGTCGGGGTGTATCACATCGAGCTGAAGCTGCCGGAAGACATCCGCCATATCGACGTGGGCGAGGCGGCGCTGACTCTGCCCATCATCGACATCGATATCTATACCGACGGCGGTTTCCTGATCGACTTTGGTTTTCCGTGGAACCACGATTTCTCGCGCTCGATGACCATCGACGTGATCGTGTTGGGCATCCCGGTGCAGGGCGCGGCGGGCTTCTACTTCGGGGTTCTGGACGCGCACACCGCGACGGGTCTGCAGACGCCAACGAATGGCGTGTTCTCACCGGTCATCGCATTCGGGGTCGGCGCGCAGATCGGGATCGGCAAGGACTTCCAGAAGGGTCCGCTCACCGCCAGTTTCCTGATCGCGATCGAAGGCATTCTCGAAGGCATGCTTGCGTTCTTCCACCCTAACGATCCAAGCACCCCAGCGGCGACGTATTTCCAAGCAACGGGCATGGTCGCGGTGACGGGACATCTTTTCGGCGCCGTGGATTTCGCGGTGATCAAGGCCCGCGTGGATATCCTGGTGCAGGTTTCGGTACAGATCGTTTTCGAAGTGTATAAGGCCGTGAATGTGGAACTCGACGCCAGTGTGGACATCTCGCTGAGTGTGGAGGTGGACCTGGAACTGTTCAGCTTCTCGATGGACCTTGAATTTCACGCAGCCATTCAGGAGCAGGCTGTGTTTGGCTCGGACCAAACCGCACCCTGGATCACGTAGACGAACCTGCCATGCCGACCATCCAACTCCACTTTCAGCCCATGTTGACCATCGGCGACCAAAGCGACCGGCCCGATGCGGCGGCCGCCGCCTCGCCCGTCATCACGACCCAGGTCGTGTTCATGTTGTTCATCGAGATTCCGAGCGGGACAGCCGAAACGCCTTTCTCGATCCTGGCGTCCGCGGCGCAGGCTTGGGCGCTCCGAGAATTCCCCGCGATCCAGCCCACTTCCGAGTTGCTGCCAGCGCTTCTGAGCTTCGACAAGCTTGCGGGGTTTCTTGCGGGCGGGGCCGATCCTTTTGAGTTCCAGATTCTGCCCGGTTCCGCGATGACCAACCAGGCTGCCAAGCTGGCGCCCTTTCCGATGCTGCCGTGGTTGAAGCTCACTCCGCCCGCCCCTGGCGCACCCATCGACTTCGCCACCCGGAAGCCATGCAGCGCCGGCTTCCTGGCGTCGCTCACCGATCCGTTCGCGGTCCCGAAGCCAGGGGCGGCGGCAGCCACCCGCGCGCTACAGACATTCCCCTCTCTCGCCGCCGGAATGTTCACGGACTACTTCGTCACCGTGATTCGCCACCTGCTCGACAACCCGGATGCGGCCGCTGCGGCTCAAGCCGCAGGTCTGTTCCTGATGCACGGCATAAGGCTGCCGGATCCTGATGCGCCCACGGCGCGCGATTATCCGCTCTACGTGCTCAGCGGCCAGCAACTGGCCTTGCCGGCGGACATCGGTTCCGGGCTCACCGTGAACCTGGCGGCGAGTGGCGGCGGTGCCCAGCCGAAGGTGTCGTTTCCGAAGGGCGATGGCACGTTTACGTTCTCCACCATCGCGGCACAGGTTACCAAGCTCCTGGGCGGGGCGACGCCGGCGGCGCCTTTCGCGCCGGGCGACCGGTTGGTGGCGCTGACCCAATCGGAGCCGTTCGCGGTAGCAAACAAGCGCTTCGCGCTGAGCGCGCCGGTGTTGTGGAGTCAAGCGGGACAGGCGCAGCGACGCATTTACGCCCTACCATTTCTGTTGCGCGATCAGATCAAGGCCGCGCCCCTTCCGGCAAACAGCGGCCTCGACTTGAGCTTGCTACAGGGAATGCCAGATCAGGTAGCGGCCACGGGCTACGTGTGGGCCACCCGCATCAACTTCACCATTCGGCAGGTTGCGGACCCGACGACTCCCAACCGGACACTGCCCACGATTTACGAAATCGCGGGGATGGACACCGACTCGCGCGACGACCTTCTGACTTTCCTAACGTCGGCCGAAGCGAGCGGCGGTTTGTTCGACGTTGGCCTGCTCTATTCACTGGACGCGGGATCGAAGAATCAGGGCATGCAATCGGACGCCGTGGCGGCGGGCGAGGTCTGGATTGTGAAATCGAACCTTGCGACCGAAGCGCACACGGCGGCAGACGCCGCTACATCGTCCGCCGACTTGCCGGGAGCGCGCTCGGACGGCTCCAACGCCAGCGCCATGGCTGCCTACGCCCTGAAGGCCGAGACCTTTCTGAAGCTGCTGTGGGAGAGCGGCCTGGTCGCCACGGGCGGATTCCATCTGTTCTACGGACATGGGACGGGGCTGCCTGCGACCTTGTTCGGCCAGACCGGCACGGCGGTGGTGAGCGTGACGATCGTGCCGCAGCCCAGGGTCGCGATGAAGCCGTATCACAACTGCGTGGTGTGGGGCGGAGATGGAACGCCGGCCAACGTAGCGGCTTTTGTCGATCCGCCGGTGTTCACGACCGCGGCCGGCGACACATTCGCCAGCGTGGCAGGTAAGCTGAACACCCCGGTGGAGACGCTGTTGTTCGCCAACGCGACCGCCAAGATACCCGCCTCCGGGATGCAGCAATACACCGTGCAGGATTACGACGACCTGCTCAGCCTGGCGCTTCGATATGAGAGCCAGCCCCTGGGCACCACGACGCTGCACAACCTTTGGAGCAGTCTGCCGGCGGCCCTTCAGCAGGTGACTTTCAGCGCCGGCACCGCTTTGCAGATCCATCCCGGCTGGGTGGCTGCGCGACCGACCATGCCGCCGGGCTGTGTCGGATTTCGAGCGGTGGCGAACGCGCCCGCGGGAGCGCTGCAAAGCCTCTACTCGTTCCTGGGAGTTCAGGTGGGGGGTGCGGCGCAGCCGGGGAGCCTTCCCGCCAGCCCGCAGGGCAAGCAAAGCAAGCAGCCCGGCGCAACCCCAGTAATGCCGTTCTACCGGCAGATTCTCTACCTGGCCGGAGCGGCGGGTTCCGACCCGTATGCGCAGATCGGGCAGACCGCCACGCTGGCGCTCCAGTACCAGGATATCTTCGGCAACCGCTGCCTGGACGCCGCGAAGGCTCCTACGCTCACGTTCCAACTGGGCTACCGCGATTCGCTGATCGGCGTGAGCCAGTGGCCAGGGACCTCGGTCAGCTTCGATTTCGGCGGCGCGAGCCAGATCGTTTTCACGTTCGCCTTCGAAACCAAACGCTACTTTCCCGGGCCGGGCCTGTCGTTCGACACGGTCCTTGCGCGCGCCGCGAACGATCTGGCGCGCTACAACCTGGTGGCGTTCCAACTCGGCCGGCCGCTCATGCGCGTCCTGGTGAAGACATCGCTGGAGAGCGCGGCTGTCCCGAGCACCGATCTGCTGAGCGCATGCCGAGCCCACGTGAAATCGGTGTGCACGTTTCTGGGGTCGGTGCTGGCATTAACGAAGGTAACGAGCGGCGTTACCCATTCCAGCCTGGCCGGGATCGCGGCCGACCACCCGGGCCTGAAGGTGGAAGACCTGGCGACCGTGAACCAGGACGTACCGAATCTGCTCGCCATTCCTGGCGTGCAACTCGCGATTCCTAAGCTTTATACGGTCAACCGGAACGAGAGCCTGGCCGGCATCATCGCCCGGCAGGGGGCCCCTTTGGAAGCTCTGGCGGCATACAACCAGAATGTCCCGAACCTGTTTCCCGCGGGCACGCAGATTCAGATCGGCGCGACCACTTACAAGACGCAGGCCAACGACGCCCTGGCATCGATCGCAGCCGCGATGAGCGTTACGGTGGCGCAACTCGCCGCGGCCAGCCAGAGTACTGTTCTCCAGGCCGGCGCCGTCATCCAAACCGGCCAGACCCTCTACGACCTGCGGTCGGGGGACACCCTCCAGTCCATTGCGAGCGGGCAGAAGGTCGCGGTGGAGGCGCTGGCCACAGCCAACCAGGATGCGCAAATTCTGAAGGCGGGCGCGGCTATCAAGACCGGCGCAACGACGCGCAGCATACAGGCCTGCGAGACGCTGGCGTCCATCGCGAGCGGCGCCAACATGACGGTAAGCGATCTGGCCGCGGCCAACCAGGGTGGCGCCGTTTTGCTGCCGGGGGCGATCCTGCAAGCTGGCGCGACGCAGTACACCATTCGGGGCGCCGACACGCTTGGCTCCGTGGCGCGCGACCAGCGAGTAACGGTGGCGCTACTGGCGACGGCCAACAAGGACCGAGCGATCCTCAACACGGCGGACGCGACTGTGCTGATCGAAATTCCCGTCACGCCCGCGCTCCCGGACTTCGCGCCCGCGCCCATTCCCTACACGGTCACGCCCACCATCGCATCGACGATAACCCCGGTCTCGGTTTCGCTCGTGATCGCGCGTCCAAACGGTTCGGTGGATCAGCTATTCGCCGACGCGAGTCAGTTTCCCGACATCCAGTCGGTGGAATCCGAGATCAGACCGGCCGCCGAGATCGGCCAGAATCGTGCCGCCTTGCGCGCGTTCGCGGCGAGGTTCGAGGCCGCCTTCAGCGCACTTCACTTGATGCTGGCGCTGGGGCCGGACCACGCCGGCACGGCGGAGGCCACCACGGCAAAGCGCTTCTACGCGGTGCGCTTCCAGGATGTGAACCCAGTGTTTCCGGTTGCCAGCCTGCCTCGCTTCTACGCTCCTGCGCCGCTACTGAATACGGGGTGGTCGGGGTCCATCATATCGGGCGGCGCGACGGTGAACTTCACCAATGTGGATCTGGACGCGTGGGCGGGCGAGTTCGTGACGACGCTCGACCTGCTGCTTTCGCCGCCCTACGCCGCGGGGCTCCACGCGTCGGGGCAATCGGCCACGTACCATTCCCTCGTGTCGTCAAAAGCCACCATTGCAAACGCCATGGGGGCCGCGGTCATGCCGGTGTTGGAAAGCACACAGCCCTCGGCCAACGACCTGACGGCCGCCCAGGATTTGCTCTACCAGCGGGTGTTGGTGCAACTCCAGGAATTCTACAAGGTCGACGCCATCGTTCAATTCGCGGTGACCACTGCCTACACCGGCGATACCGAAGCGGGCAACGTGGCTGCGAGGCTCTCGGGAAGCCTGTCGGGCAGCCTTGGAACGCCGACCCCTCCCGGCGCCAGGCCGGACTTCACGCTCTCGGATGCCACCATCGATCTTCAGCTGGCCGCGAGCGAACTGACCTTCCTACTGCACCTTGCCAGCAGCAGCCAGTTCGCCGACCTCCAGTTGGCGTTGCGGTTCGACCCGCGCGACATCGACGTGGAGAGCGCTTTCCAAGGTGCGACTCTCGCCCCGGGCTACGAAGCGTTCGACCGGTTGGTGCTCCTGCCTTCCTCCGACGCTTCCAGCGATCCGTTCGCCACCATCGATATTCCGGTGCCGCTGCGCGCGTATCCGGTGCCGCCTTCGCTGATCACGCAGGAGGTGGTGCAGAGTCTTCCGGACCGTCCGAGGCTAGCCGACCTGAAAACGTTCGAGTACCGGTTCCGATTCAACTACGCGACCGCGGGGCAGGACCAGCTTCAATTCCACCTGACGACGCTGCCCGCAACGGCCGCTGCGGATCCGGGCGTCACGGCAGCGCCGGCGGCGAACCCGGTCGACGCCCTGCCGGAAGCCCTGGCCGCCTGGACCGTGTCGGCGGCGAGCCTGAACACGGCTCTGGCCGGCCTGCTGGATTCCGCGCCGGACCAGGCCGCTGTGGGCGCAGCCACGACCTTTGCGACCCTGGCGGGAACCATCGCGGCAGCCTGGAGCACGCGAAGTCCCCAATTGGCGCAACCGGTGGCGCAAGTGCTTGCCGCAGGCATCGAGTTGACTCAGGATAACCCGGCATCGCCGGACGAGCATCTGGTGACGGTGCGCTCGATCTCGCCGCCGGATCCGTTGAACGTGATCGCGGTGCAGAGCGTGACCGGCAGCCTGCACGTCACTCGCAACCGCGTGCTGGCCGGCGGAAACGTCAACCCCGCGTTCGTATACCAGGTGCCCACGGTTCAGTTCACCAACCCCGTGGTTCCGCTGTTCCGCAGCGACGATCCCATCGACATCACGGCCCTGCCGGAGCCGCCGTTCATCACGACGCAGGACGCGCTGCGAAGACAGGTAGCTACGCTGATTGCGAATCTACTGGACGCGACCGCCCAGACGCCGAAGGACATCCTCCCGAACATCCGTATCGCGGTGGCGTTCGAATTCGCTCTGGCCGAGGCCTCCGCCGCCGGGGCGGTGCTGCCTGCCCTCGTAACGCGTGTGCCGGTAGCGCTTCTGCCGCCTTCTGCGTTCGACCCGACGGTGGATTTTCTCGGCGATGGCGGGATGTGCGCGCGTGTGGCGCAGGAACTGCTTCGGTGGCACGCCTTGCAGGCGCCGCCGGCGGGGGCGTGGGTCTTCGATGTCAGCCTGTATTCGAATGTTGGGGGAGATTCGAATCAGCCGCTGCCGCTGCTGGAACTCACCAATCTGCGAGCTCCCGCTGCTGCGTAGAATATGGTGGAAACCGGTGGGCCGAACATGAATGAACGGATCGCACAACTCCGAACCGTCAGTAATCGCCTGGTCTGGTCGCTCGCTGCGCTCGTGGCGGTCGGTATTCCGGGGGCGCTCATTGCCGATGGGTATGGCAGACCCGTTCCCACCCCTGTGGCGGTGTTGTTCGTTGGGTTCGTGGGAGGATTTGTCGGACTCCAACGCCGCCTCAAGAGGCTACCTGCCGAAGACCTCACCCTGCTGGCGAATTCATGGCTGAGCATGGCCCTGTCTCCGATCGCGGGAGCCATCCTGGCCGAGCTCGTCTATCTGCTCTTCGTCTCCGGGCTGTTGGCAGGCCACATGTTTCCCACGATCGTTTCGGACCGCCAAAGCGGAACAAGCCCGGGATTGAGAACGATGTTTGAAGTCAGCTGCCCAACTGCCGCCGACTACGCCAAGGTTCTGTTTTGGAGCTTTGTGGCCGGGTTTTCGGAAAAGTTCGTCACAAACATCATTGCCAAGTTCGAATCGAGCGACCCAGCGAAGAGAAAACGTGAGGGTGAGTCGTAAGGCGATTTTTGGGCCGCACAGGAGGCTCTGGTGCCGGGGTCGACGGCCAACCCAAGTTCGGCGGCGGCTGGGAGCACGTGGCCGGGAGTCATGCGCGCACCTGTTCTCTGCTGGCCACCTGGCGGTCCTCCGTGTGGATCTCCTCTCGACCCAGCGGCGAGGTTGTCGGCGATGCACGAAAAGGGCAAGGAAAAGACGAGGTCTCAGTCTGACCGGAGAACAGCTTGCCAACTTGTAGGAAACATTAGCCGAGTCCGTTCCGACCTCCTGGTGCCAGACCAGGAGATCCAAGCCAGGAACGGGTCCCGACAAACAAAAAGAGCGCCGTGTGGCGCTCTGTAAAACATTGATTTTATTGATTCTATTAGGAGATTGGTCGGGGCGAGTGGATTCGAACCACCGACCTCCTGGTCCCGAACCAGGGGAAAGCCATTTTGCAGGGCTTTGCGCCGGTATGCTGATTTTCCATACAGCCCTAGTTCAGCTTGTGTCTTCAATGGCTGGCGCGCCGCTGGCTTTGCATGCGTATGCGCTCAGTTGCAGACTTTGGTTGCACGAAAAGGGCAAGAAAAGGGCAAGGCCTTCTGGGCACCGGAGACGTTCCAGATCATCGTTCCATTGCTTCTGGTTTTGAGCAGGCCTAAGGTCCTGAAAAAACTGATGGTTGAGAGCGGCCTGACATTCTCCCTCGTGCTTGCGAGCGAATCTAGGGACGTCTCGCAGACACGCGCGACGTTGAGTCTCACTCTGTGGCAGGACACCGCCTCGATCAACTTGATGAAAGACGCGCGGGACATGCGTAACAAGTCCGCCGGACGCTTGGGGTGGCATACAGTCGAAATCGCGATACTCGAAACGGTCAGTCGGTTGGACCCGCACTGTCGTTGTCCTTGTCTTGATTGGGGTCGGAGTCGGCTGCCTTTGAAGCCGAGGGCTGCGGACCTCTCTTGTTCTGCACCTTTGGTAGCACGCGATCCAAAACCTTGACCTCCTGCGCAATGTAGTCGGGGCTTAAGTGGGCATACCGCATCGTTGTTTTTAGTGACTCGTGGCCGAGTATCTCCTTGACCGCCATGAGGCT
>DATNLV010000320.1:0-7572 GCA_035602665.1 Bryobacteraceae bacterium
GTGAGAATGCCGTTCAGCGACCAGTTGCCGGCCAGAGTGTTGGCGACGCCGTTCATGCTGCCGCCGTACTTTTTGCCCTTGCCGAAGGGGACATCGTAGGAGAAGCTGGTGACGAAGTTGTGGCGGATATCCCACGAAGCACTGGAATAGCTGGTGCCGTAGTTCCTGGGATCGAGTGTGCCGAGACCACCGGATCCGCTCAGCGTGGTACCGCTGTTGGCGAGGGCGTGCCCATAGGTATACGACGCCAGCAACTGCAGGCCCGCCGACAGGCGCTTGGTGAGCGTTGCTGTCATGCCGGCATAGTTGCCGAAGCCGAACGATGCCGTGCCGTTCAGGCCGAAAATGTACGGAACGGGCCGGGTGGCATCGCAACTGGTGTTGGCGATGGGGCTGTTCGGACACGCGTTCTGATCGGGCTGGAGCAACGCATGGGCGGTGTGATTCCCCACGTAGGCAAGCTCCAAGGCCATCTGGCCGGGCAGTTCGCGTTGAACAGCGACGTTCCACTTGTGAACGAGAGTGTTCCGGAAGTCCGTAGCCAGACTCCGGAAGCTGATGGGCGCCGGCAGAGAGAACACGTTCGACGGATAGCCCGTCTGGATACCGTTCAGGTAATTGCCGCCGCCGAAGTACGGATTCGGAGCCCAGACGCTCTCGCTAGGGGTCCGGAACAACTGCGGCGATTCGTTGAACGGCACGGACTCACCGCGGTTGGGATTGCCGCCTTGCTGTTCTTCACCGCCGTAGAAAATGCCGTATCCCAGACGGAACACGGTCTTCTCTTTCCAGTTGTAAGCGATGCCGATACGGGGGCCGAAGTCCGCCTTGTCCCAGGGGATCAGATATTGCGAGGCCTGGCCGCGCTGTACTGTGACGTTCGGGAAGGCGGTGGCGAAGTTGGGCGGCAGCGGGGCGTCCTGGTTTGGCCCCTTCGGGATGACCAGGGTCAGCGTGCTGTAATCGAAATTCGACTGGCGGCCGAAGCCCTCGCCGATCGGCGAGAAGAGCTCATACCGCAGTCCCAGGCTGAGGGTAAGGTGGGGTGTCACTTTCCAGTCGTCCTGGCCGTAGAATGCATAGCCCCATTTCTGAGACGAGATAAAATTGTTGGTCGAGATCTGGCCCCAGTTGACAGCCCCTAGAAGGAAAGAGGCCATCTGATCGCCGCTGGCGGTGGAAGACTTGTCAGACCCGTTCGACGTTTCGTTCTGCGTGAAGTACATCTCACCGTGGGGGTAAGGCACCTGGAAGAAGGGGAAGCGAATCTGACGGATTTCGGCTCCGAACTTGAAGGCGTGGCTCCCCTTGGTGAGGGCGACGTTCTGGATGAAGTCCCAAACGTTGCTGTACTCTTTGGAGGGCAGCCAGTCGTTGGCGCCGATCTGGCTATAGGTCTGACCAGGGTACTGCTGCTGGTATTGGGTGCCGAACGTGATCTGAGGCAGGCCGCCGTTCAGCGCCGTCATCGGATTGTAACCCCCTATTCCGAAAGCCTTGTACTCGTCGGTGCTGGCATTGGCGGTCTGAATGCGCGAAGTCACCAGGCGGGTGAAGGCAAGGCGCGTTTCGGAGATGAGGTTGGGAGTCCAGACCCGCGTGTAACTGGCCATCGCGTTCCGATTCAGGTCCTGCTCCGGAACGCCGGCGAAGGTGGCGCCATCGAGCGCGCCCGGGAACGGCGCGGTATTGGTCTTATTGGTGTTGGACCAACTCAAGGTGCCGAACAAGCTGTCCTTGTCCGACAGCCGGTGGTCTATCCGAAGGTCTCCCTGATCGGTGACCCAATCGCCGGGAGTGGACACGAAGTAGTCGTTCTGCGGGTAGCCAGACAGGTAATTCAAGGGCTGATTCGTGGCCGGGTACAAGGCGGCGATCTTCTTGGCGACCGGATCCATCATGTTGAGGGGGATTCGGTTGCCGGAGAACGGTGTACGTGTGGCGGTCTTGCCATCGGCCGAGAGGACCGTGCTGGTTGGATCGTAGATCGTTTTTGGCAGCGCGGAGAAATCGCCGCCAATCATGGCCGCGGTGGGAATGGTGTAGAAGCCGGCATTGCCGAGATTCTGGATCACGCCGCCGGCCGCGACGATGCGGGTGCCCTGGTAGTCGCCGAAGATGAAAGTCCGGTTCTTGATGATCGGGCCTCCGACAGCAGCGCCGAACTGGTTCTGTTCGAATTGGCCCTGCTTGGTGCCCGACGCGTTGTATTCCCAGCGATTCGCGTCGAGATCCTTGTTCTGCAGGATCTCGAAAACCGTGCCGTGGATGTCGTTGGTGCCGGACTTGATGGTGACGTTCACGACGCCGCCGGCGCCGCGGCCGTACTCGGCGTTGTATCCGTTGGTCAGCACGCGCATCTCGCCGATGGCCTCAACCGACGGGCCGATGACGTAGGCGGTCTGATTCAGGAAGTCGATGACGTTGACGTTGTTGTCGACGCCGTTCAGAAGGAAATTATTCTGGCCGTTCGAGCGGACGCCGTTGGCGGAGAAACCGCCGCCGACCGCGTCGCGTGCGCCATTTTCGGCCGTCAGGATGCCGGGAGACAGGCGGGCCAGGAAGCTGAAGGTCCGCTGGCCGCCGAGCGGCAGGTCGGCCATGCTCTTGCTGTTGAGGTCGGCGCCGAGTGTGGTGTTCTCGGTTTGCAGCAGCGGCGCCTGGGAAGTAACTTCGACCGCCTGGGAAATCTCACCGATGGGAAGCGTGAGATTGACGCCAATACGGTCGCCGGCCGTGACGATGATGTTCTGTTGCTCGACGCGGCGGAACCCCTGCGCCTCCGCGGCGATGCTGTAGGTGCCAGCCTTCAAGGCCGGCCTGGCATACGCGCCATCAGCGGCGGTGGTTACGTTGTAGACCAGCCCCGTAGCGACTTCCGTGATGGTTATTTTTACGTTCGGCACGACAGCGCCCTGCTGGTCGGTGACTGTGCCGGTGATGGTGCCCAAATCGCGTTGGGCAAAAGCGACCGTCGCGAAGACTAATACAAGAACCGCGGGCAGCAAACAAGGCCGCACTCGGTTCCAAACCTTTCCTACTATTCCCACGTGCATTGTGACCCCTTCCTCACTTTTGAGAGATTCGTGGCCCGTACTCGCTTACGCTAGGAGGCAGCGGAAAACGTTTCCACATTGGGCTGCGGTTAGTGTAAAACGATTAACGAAGCGAGTCAAGGGCCAACTTTGCGGGGGGGCGTGGTAACGGTTTCCTCCGCCCAGGAAGGATGCCGTAAACAGCTTAAAAACGGACACTTATGGACTGCGTGGCCGCTTCAGCCGTTCGCGTCCGGCCTGCGCTTTTTCTTCGCCCTGGGCTGGCATGGCGGTTCACAATGTAAGCGATTTACAGATCTCAAACTAGATCGGGCACAACGGAGCCTAATCTCTATAAAGCTCAATCTGTTGCCGCGTGGCAGGGGCTGGCGGTCGAGGCCCGGATCACAAGCGCCGTGCCCACGCGAAACTCCGCGCCCATACCGGGGGTCTGGATCAACTGCAAGAGCGCATCGCAGGCCGCCGAGGCCACCTCGGTGCGGAGCAACCGGACCGTCGTCAGCGGCGGCTCGGTAAACTCCGCCATCTGTATGTCGTCGAATCCCACCACCGAGATATCCTCGGGCACACGCAGCCCGCACTGGCGGATGGCGCGAAGCGCCCCGATGGCGGTCAGATCGTTGGAGGCGACCACGGCCGTCGGGCGCGGCCTGCGTTCGAGCAAGCGCAGCATGGCCTGGAGACCGCCGTCGACTTTGTGGTTGCCCTCTTCGAGCATCTCCTCGGGCTCGGAGTCTCCCGCATTCGTTCTTAACTGCGCCAGGAATGCATCGCGCCGTTCCTGCACCGACTCCAGGCGCAAGGGACCGGAGATGAAGCCGATACGGCGATGGCCCAAGGACTGCAGATGCTCCACCGCTTGCGAGATTCCGTAGGCATAGTCGACCTTGACGTTGCTCACGTCCCTGCCGATCTTCCCCACATCGAGGAACACCAGCGGAACCCTGCGCCGCGAGAAGCCTTCCGCCAGAGAAGGGTCGACCTCCGAGGTGATGATGGCGACGCCGTCGATCTTGCGCTCGATCATCCTGCGCACCGAGAGCGCGGTCCGCGCAGGATCGTAATTCGTGGAAGCGACGAAGACGTCGTAACCGTTTTGTAGCGCGACCTCCTCGAAGCCCTTGATCAGCTCCGGAAAGAACGGATTGGTGATATCCGACACCACCAGTCCGAGCATGCGGCTGTGTCCCGACACCAGCGACTGGGCGTTGATATTGGGCCGGTAGCCGAGCTCCTCGATGGCTTTGCGCACCCGCGCCGCGGTTTCGGGATTGAGCCGCGGGCTGTTGTGCAGCGTGCGCGAAACAGTCGCGATCCCAACGCCCGCCCGCTTCGCGACGTCCTTGATGGTCATCTTCCGTTCCTAGGTGCCAGTCTACATCAGACCAGCCTCGGAATTGCGAGTTTAGATTTGTTTCGGAGGCGGGATGTGTCTCAGAGCCGCGACCGCAAGGGAGCGGACCCGCCCTGAGTCGCGCTGATCCGCTTGCTTACGCGCGCGGTTCGGTGCTGGTGCCGGGGCTCCGTTTGTCCCCGAGCGGAAAAGGCTGTAAGCTGTGGACTGCCGCCAGCGAACCGGCGGCGATGTTATGACCCGGAGAACGCTGTTCAGGATTCTGGCCGCGGCCGTATCCCAGCGGCTGGGGGCGGTTGCTCCCCCGGCCCGTAAGCCGGCGAAAAGGATCGTGCTGATCACGCTGGGCGGGATCCGCAGGCAGGAGAGCTGGTCGGAGCAGGGCCTGCGCTACATCCCGCACCTCTACAACCACCTGCTGCCGCAGTCGCTGTTTTATCCCTACACCGTCAATGAAGGCGTCACCTCGCACTTCAACACCATCGCCAGCGTGCTGACGGGAGTGTGGCAGCACGTGGACGATTGGGGCGGCGACAAGCCGGGGAGCCCCACGCTGTTTCACCAGTTCCTCGCCCAGACCGGCGCGGGGCCGGAGCAGACCTGGGTGGTCACCAGCAATAAGCAGCTCACGGCCAACATCAGTCCCGGCGTGAACGTCATCCTCTCCAAGCAGCTCATGGTGGAAGCGGTGGAGCGGATCATCACGGCGCAAAGCGCGCGCGCCCGCCTGGAGCGCGAGCAGATCCTGCAGGAGATGACCGCGGTTTTGGAAACCGACGCAGAGCGGATCGGATGGGGCGTGCCTTCGGAATCCGTGTTCCGCGATCCGGAGGTGAAGCAGACGTTCCTGGCGGCGCTGGCGAGGTTCATCCGCGGCAACGAGGCGCCGGCGACGGGCGACGAACTCACGTTCCTGATCGCGCGCGAGGTGCTGCAGCGGCTGGCGCCGGCCATGCTCATGATCAATTTCTCCGACATGGAAGTGGCGCATTCCGGGAGTTACTCGCTTCACCTGGGCGGCATCACACGTGCCGATATGGCGTGCTATCGAATGTGGGAGTTCATACGGTCCACGGAAGCGCTGCGCGACAACACCACGATGGTGATCATGAACGAATTCGGGCGCGATCCGGACGGCTCGAGCACCAACGGATTCTTCAACCATCGCACCGACACCGAGTCCTGCCGACTGGCCTGGACCATGGTGCTGGGGCCGGCCTCGGGAAAGCCCGCCGTGGTGGAACGGCCCATGCGACAGATCGACCTGACGCCCTCGATCGCCGCCTGGATGGGGTTCGACTGTGGGAAGACGCCGGGCTCGCGGCTGCCCGAATTCCATGCCTGACGAACTGCGAATACCCGCCGATCTGATCCGCCGCCTGCCGGCCACCTTCGGTCCGGCTCTGAACGATCAGCTCAGGCAATCGGAGCTTCTTTTTCCCGCCGAGCGGAGGCAGCTCGAGGCCCAGCTCAAATGGCTCGCTCAATTGCCGCGCGCGGAGTTCGACAAGCTCTTCGCTCCGCTCGTCGAGGTGGAGAGCCGCATGGACCTGCACTGGGAGTCGAGCGCGGCGGGAATGAGCGTGCGCGACGTGGGGATTCTGGCGCGCTCCCCGCTCTATCCGCTGTGGCGCACGGAGGTGGAGCGGGTCTTCGCCCGGATTGACGCGGCGGCGGAGCAGCCCGGCGACTTCCAGAACCTGCCGCGCCTGCTGGTGTGCGTTCTGCCCGCCGGGCTCTCTGTCAAAGACCAGCCGCTGTGGCCCGAGCTGAGCGCGCAAGGGACGTGGCTTTCGCTCGATCGGCCTTTCGGCGAGATGCTGCCGCAATTCGCGGCGGCGCTCGCGAAACGCGCCTGCCCGCCGGGGCTCGAAGAAGATGAGCGGACGTGGGTGATCGAGAGCGACACGCGGTTAGCGGATCTGCCCGGCGCCGCGGTTTTGTCCTGGGACGATCTGGCCACGATGAGGCGCGAATTCCTGCGCCGGCTGAACGCGGTGCACCGCGATCTTCGGTCGGTTGACCAGACCACGGAAGAGCTCAAGCGCATCGACATCGCGCGGCTGGTGGGCCCGGGGATAGCCGCCAACGCGCGCCTGCGGGAATTCCTGCGCTCGCTGCTGCTGAGCGGAAACGGCTCGCTGGTCTTCTGCAATTCGTTCGTCGAGTGGGGCGCATCGGAGGCGCTGCGGCGCGCGCAGCCGCAGGTTCTGATCGCATCCTTCGGGATTCGGCAGAAGCTCAAGCCGTTCAGCAGCGTGGTTCTGTTCGAGGATCAGAACCGGTCGAACCCGGCGCCCGACGAAGGAGACCCGGCGGGTTCGCTGGTGGACGCGCTGGAGCTTTCGACATACGTCCATCTGGCCGTGCAGCGCGTGGTGCGGCGGCCGGAGCGCACGCTCACGCTGATGGCGTCATGCGATTTGAACCGGGTGCTGGTGCTCGGACCGAGTAAGCCCGCGGCCGAGACGAATCTCACTGAGCTGGCGCTGCGCTGGCTCGCATAGGGCGCGAACGCCCAAAACATTTTTAGCCGCCGGTGAACGCCGATAAACGCCGATGGGAATCCCTGGACTTTTCAGCAGCGTGCTCGCGTAGTCCGCTGGCGAGGCCCGCGCCCGGGCTGAACCTCACTGAGTTGGCGCTGCGCTGGCTCGCGTAGGGCATCGCCCGCCGCCCCATCCTTTCTGTCATAAAGAAAAAAACGCCAGGCACCGATGAGTTTCGGGCACCGCGCCGGTTTTACTCAGTAGAGAGGCAAGATCGGGCAGGCCAATGGCAGCCCCAAAAGGAGGACGGTATGAACATCAACAATAAGACAGTCTTGATCACCGGCGCCAACCGCGGCATCGGCCGGGCGCTCGTCAATGAGGCGCTTCGGCGTGGAGCGAAGAGGGTCTATGCGGGAACGCGAAGCGCACTGCAACCTGTCGATGACCGCGTGACGCCCCTGACGTTGGACGTGACCAGTGTTTCGCAGATCCAGCGGGCGGTCGCCGAGGTCGACACCCTCGACGTCCTCATCAACAATGCCGGCATCGCCCTCTACGACGATCTGAGCAACCTTGACGCCATCGAGCAGCACCTGGCCGTCAACCTCTTCGGAACGTTCCATGTGACCCGCGCGCCCCTGCCGCTCCTAAAGCCCTCGAGAGGGGCCAT
>DATNLV010000588.1:0-2560 GCA_035602665.1 Bryobacteraceae bacterium
TCCGCAGACGGACCGTCTTCGAGAGAGGCGTGCCGGGCGCCTCGGACACGACCGCGACGGTGGCGGCGCGCTTGTGGCCGAAGGCCGCGGTCCTGGTCTTCGCTTTCAGCAGGACGGAGAGCGGCATTCCGGCGAACTGCGCCGCCTGGAGGAAGAACGAGAGCGCCTTCTTATGCGTCGCGCCGGAGAGTCCGTACTGGCGCATGGCATCGTCGAGCTGGCGCGGCGAAGTGCGCGTCAGATCCAGCGCGACGAGCGGCCGGTAGTGGCGTTCGATCAGCCCCCGCATGAGCTCGCGGCGTGCGGCGCGCTTCGAGACCAGATCGGCGAGTGCGGGCGTGGGGCAGTTGCCTTCGTCCATGAGGCCGAGAAACCGGAAGGCGCCGAGCAACTGGCCCTGGATGGCGCCGGAATACGACGGCCAGACGGAGCGATCGAGCTGGTTGGGGAGGCCGGCTTCGAGCGCGTCGACGGCCGTGAGGAAGGTCTTGAAGGGCACGTAGGGGACGACGGGGCGGCCTGGTTCCATAGCTATACCGCATCGTATAACACAAGCGATTCCGTTGGCGGACGATTCTGGACTTTTTTTGGGGCCGGCGTGCGTCTCCTATAGAATCGAAGGTGAAGGGCAGGGGGTGGGGGCGCCACCCGGGCTTGGCCAGGACGCCGCCTGCGGCCATGGACCACAACATGTAGGGGTCCTCAGGAATGGACCACAGGATTCGGTACAGAATGTGCTTTACTTTTGCCGAAAACCCGTTTAGGATAGTTTCAACCCCCCCGAGACCGGATCCGTTTGTTCGGCATCCGGAAAAGCTCATTGAAGCAGGAGAACACCGCTTTGCTGAAACTTAAGCGCGTCGAGCTACAGGGGTTCAAGTCGTTCGCGGACCGGAGCGAGCTGCGGTTCAGCGGCTCGGGCATCGCCGGGATCGTGGGTCCCAACGGCTGCGGGAAGTCCAACCTGGCGGATGCCATCAACTGGGTGCTGGGCGAGCAGTCGGCCAAGACTCTGCGCGGCGCCCGGATGGAAGACGTGATCTTCGCGGGCACGCGGGAACGGAAGCCGGTGGGGCTGGCGTCGGTCACGATGACGCTGGTGGATCCGGGTCTGGACCTGGCGCGGATCGAGGCGGCGAATGGTCACGCGAACGGTCACGCCAATGGTCACACCAATGGCCACGCGAATGGCCATGCCAACGGGACCAACGGCGCGGGGCTGAACGGCAAAGCGAACGGCAACGGGCACGCGGAGCGCGAGATCACGGTGACGCGGCGGCTGTTCCGATCGGGCGAAAGCGAATACCTGATCGACGGCAAGACGGCGCGGCTCCGGGACATCCAGGACCTGTTCATGGGCACGGGCCTGGGGCCGGAATCTTACGCCATCATCGAACAGGGGCGCATCGGGCAATTGCTCAGTTCGCGCCCGCAAGACCGGCGCGCGGTGCTCGAGGAAGCCGCCGGCATCTCCAGGTTCAAATCGCGGCGCAGGCTCGCAGAGGCAAGGCTGGAAGGCGCCAAGCACAACCTGGAACGCGTGTTCGACATCCTCGAAGAAGTAGGGCGGCAGGCGAATTCCCTGAAGCGCCAGGCGGCGAAAGCGCGGCGCGCGGAAGAGCTCAAGAAGGAGATGGACGGCCGGCTGCGGCAGTTGCTGGCGGGCCGCTATCTCATGTTGGAACGCGAGACGGCGCGGATCGCGCTCGATCTCAAGATGGCGACGGCGGGTTTCGAAGAGCTTTCGACGGCCGCCGCCGAGCAGGAAAAAGATCACAGCCGTTCGCAGCAGGAAGGCTACCAGACTGAATCCGAATTGACGGAAGCTCGCAAGAGGCTAGCCGAGCTGAATCTGGAGCTGGAGCGCGCACGCGGGCGGCTGGAGTATCAGGCGAAGCAGGTGGCGGCGATCGAGCAGCGGCTGGCGCAGGGCGAAGGCGACTCGCAGGAGACCGAGCGCCGCTTGAGTGCGGTGGCCGAGGAGCTCGCCGCGCATCGCACTTCGCTGGCGGACCTGGAGCGGCAGGCCGCGGAAGCGCGTCAGAAGCTCGAGGCCAAGGCGCACGACCGCGATGAGGTGCAGAACGCGGTGGCCGCTCGCGAGCGCGAGATGGAATCGGCGCGGCACGGCATTTTGCGGCTGCTGGGCGAGAGCGCGACGTTGAAGAACCAGCTCGCGCAGGCGGACACTTACCTGGCCGCGCTCGACCGCGACGCCGCCAAGGCGCAGAAGGAAGAGCAGGGCGCCAACGAGGACCTGGAGTGGCTGGGTTCCGCCAAGGCCGAGCTTTCGACGAAGCTCGCGGCGCGCCAGATGGAATTGGTGTCGCTCACAGAACAGCGGCAGCGCCTGGAGCAGGAGCTGACGGCGCGCAAGGCGGAGATGGCCGCCGCGCGGCGCGATCTGGAGCAAGCTCGCACCGGGTTCTCGCGTCTGAAGGCGCGGCTGGATTCGCTGGAGGAGATCCTCTCGCATCGCGCCTACACGACGGAATCCGTCAAGCGGCTGTTCAGCACCATCGAGCGCGGACAGGCGAACGGGCTGAAGCCGGTGGGCGTG
>DATNLV010000595.1:0-4334 GCA_035602665.1 Bryobacteraceae bacterium
AAACACCGCCGACACCGGGCGCCCGCCAAATTCCGCATCCGTGAGAGTCGAGTTTCGCGATGTGGATACCCTTGAGGTGAAGAAGTCTCTCCCGGCATCGGCGGTTTCCGAGATGGAGCCGTTAAGCTCGGGCTATGCCGATGCCGCCCCGGATCTCTCGCGCAAGATTTGGCTGGTTCGCTTCGGTGCCAGCGCTACCCAGCGCAGGAACTTGATGCGTGTGCGATCCACTGGCCGGCCAGACCTGATGTTTCCCACCGAGAACACGCTGTTCGTTGGCCGGCGCTCGTCTGGCGACTCCGATTACAGCGTCAGTGTCTTCACGCTCAGCGGACATCCGCTGTGGCGCCAGCGGTGGAGCCAGCGCCAATACTATCCGGCGGTCGTCAGCAGTGACGATGGCAGTCGAATCGCAGTGAGTACAGTGACCCCGAGCCGCGAGGAGCCGCCGTCGAACAACAACGACGACGAGGAAAGCTGGCCGGGCGTCGAGCAGGATATACGGGTACTCGAAACGGCTACTGGAACCGAGGTTCTGAGCACGCACGCGAAAACCGCCATTCTGAGGAGCGTCAACTATTCCCTCTCGCCGGATGGGCGTCGGCTCGCCGTAGTCGACGGAACAGCCCTCCACCTGTATGACTTGGCGGCGCCGGCCGCCGATGAGCGGGCGAAGTACTTCGCGATGAAGGCCGACGCCCCCGGTTTGATGGCGCCCGACGTTACGCTGGCCGACGAAGCTGCGCAGGGCGCGCAGGATGCAGAGTTTCGGACTGAGCAAGAACAGGGGGAAGTCGAGATTGCCGACCCGGCGCGGAACGAGAATCGCCCGCCAGCAGAGTCGCCCAGCGTGTCAGGCGAGGCCGCGAAGCCTCAACCGGCGGCTTTGGCGAACTCGAATCTGGAAGGCCGCAGCAGCCCGGCGCAGGGTTCGGCGACGTTCAAAGCCCGGGCGGAGGAGGTAATCGTCGACGCGGGGGTAACGGACTCGAAGGGGCATACGGTGAAAGGCCTGTCGAAGGACGATTTCCAGGTGGAAGAAGATGGAAAGCCGCAGAGCCTCCGTTCACTGCGTGAGTACGGCAACGGCCCGGCCGAGAGTCCAAAACCGGCGGCTAGCGTTCCGCCGCCGCCGAACGTCTTCAACAACAACGAGACCGTAGCGGCGGATCAGCCGGTGGGGATCATCCTGCTGGATTTTCTGAACACGGACGTTGCGGATCAGGGGGCAGCCAGGCAGCAGCTAATGAAATTCCTGAAGAAGAAGCCGGAAGGAATGAAGTTCGCCATTTGCGCCTTGACGGACCGTCTGCAACTGCTTCAAGGCTTCACGACGGATGAAAACCTTCTTCTGGCAAATCTCAACAGCAAGGGCGCGCGGACAAGGTTCTCCTCCCAACTCCAGAGGACCGATCTGAGCGGTGTCATCCAGAATCTCAAACAAGAAGCACAGTCCAGCACCGGTGCCTGGCTGGAAGGATCGGTGCAGAACCTGGTAAGGGAACAGGCATCTTGGGACGCAGCGCAACTCGACCGGCGTGTGGCGATGACGGCGGAAGCCCTGGCGCAGTTGGCGCGTTATCTTTCGCCGATCCCGGCAAGAAAGAGCCTGTTCTGGCTGTCGGGATCCTTCCCTGGCGCATATCTTGGAGCTACAAGTTTGAATGTCGACAATCCGAATCAATCGAACATCGAGCGGACCTATTCCGACCGGCTTCGAACGACCGCGAATCTGCTGGCCGAGGCGCACATCGTGGTATATCCGGTGAACGTGCACGGGCTCACAGGGCGCGCGCTACCCGGCGCGGACGACAATTCGAGCCCCGAGCAGATCGGTTTGCCGGGCTCGAAGGCGCCCGGGGGAGCACCCGCCTATGTAAAATTTGGATCGGATGCCGGCACGAACAAAGCCAGTGCGATAGAGGCGCCCAGCGCTCTGCAACAGGAAGTCAGCCGCCAGACCGAAACCAGATTCGCGGAACAGCAGACCATGGATCAGGTCGCGAGCGAGACCGGCGGGAAAGCGTTCCAGAACACGAACGGTCTTGCGGATGCCATCAAGACGGCCGCCGAACTGGGCTCGCACTATTACATGCTTGCGTATTCGCCCGAGAAACAGAAGTACGACGGCGGTTTCAGGAAGATCAAGATTACGCTTGGAAAGAAGGGATATCACGTTGCGCACCGCCGGGGTTATTACGCCATCGACCCCGAGAAAGGGGGCGCCAGCAAGTCGGAGGTGGTGGACGCCATGAATTCGTCCGCGATGCAGCGCGGATCCCCGGAAGCGCGGCAGTTGGTCTTCGCGGCCAAAGTCGTGCCCGTGGGCAAGCCGCGAAAAGAGGCGGATCCTTCTTCCGCAGCCGCTGCGGGAGCGAAAAAGGGGGTTGTCGGATTGCAGCGGTACGCGGTCGATTACGCGATTGCGGCCTCTGAAGTACGATTTGGAGCAAAAGGAGAAACCCGCACGATAGACCTGGTGTTTTTGTCGACTGCATTCGGCGACAAAGGCACAGCGCTGAACCGAAGCGCGGTGGAGAATACAGCCACGCTGAGTCTTAAGGCCTACCAGGACGCATTGATTGGAGGCCTGCGTGCCCGCCAGGAATTTGAGGTGCCGGTGGCAGCCATTTCGCTGCGGCTGGGAGTTTTCGATATGTTGAGCCGGCACGTGGGAACGCTGGAATTGCCGTTGCCGCTGGCTGCTCCGCCCGAGGAGGCGGGGCTCACGGAGCGAAAGCTTCCGCCGGTCGAACCGAAGTGAGAGGCGTCCGAACGATTCACGGAACGACTTCCGGTTGCGGCCCCTTGCTGCGCGCCTTCTCATTCAGTTCGACGACAATCCGCCGCTCGCGTTCGCTGTCCTGGGTCTGATGAAGCCGGGCATAGAGCAGGGCAAGTTGAAGGTGCGCCTCGACGAAATCCGGCCACTGCTTCACGAGCTTCTGAAACCCGGTTTTTGCTTCCTCCAGATGCCCGGTAGCCGCGTCCAACGCGCAAACTTGGAAGAGGGCGGCGGCCGATTCCGGGCGCAGCACGAGCGCGTGCCTCAGATATGGTTCCGCGCCGGCTGTGTCGCCGTCGTGCCTCAGAAGCGCCCCCAGGTGCAGGCAGGCGTCAAAATCGTTGGGGTCCGCTTCGAGCGCGCGGCGGAAAGCCCTCTTGGCTTCTTCGTTCTCGCCGTTGCTCAGCAGGGCTCGTCCATAGATCGTCCACGCGGCGGGAAGCTTCGGATTGAGGTCGAGTGCCTTGCGAAGCGTTGCCGCCGAGGTCTTGTATTCTCCAGCGGCAAATTGCGATGCGCCCATCAGTACGCTGGCCACGGCGGAATTCCCATTCCTCATCATGCGGTCGATCACGGCCGCGCCCTTTTGCGTTTGCCCATCCTGAATCAGCGCGGTGCCCAGTATGTATTCGATCGCCGGATCGTCCGGCTGAGCCTGGTAGGCGGGCTCGACCAGCGCGATCGCATCCCGAAACATCCCCAAGCGCAGGTCGCAGTCAGACAGCAAGTCGAAGGCCTGCCGATTGGCCGGACGAAGCTGGTGCAGGACTTCGAGGAGGTTGCGCGCCTTGCCGAAATCTCCCTGCTTGTAATACGCCAGGGCCAGATTCAGCATCGCGGTCTGGTTCCGCGAATCGCGCGAGAGCACCTGGCGGTATTGCTGCGCAGCTTCCTCGTAGCGCCCTTCCTGGGCGAAAGCCACGCCCAGATTGGTGCGGGCTTCCATGGAATCGGGAGCCTGCCGCAGCAACTCCTCGTAAAGCCTGATGGCCAGTTCCGCGTTTCCCGCGTCGAGCGCTCTGCCGGCCTGGTCGTAGAGAGCCTGCGGAGAGAGTTCCTGGCAATCGAGGCGGAAAAGGCTGAAGATTGCAGCCGCCATGGCCATGGTCAAAATCGGCCCGACTCTGTGTCGCGCACCGCGCATGTCAACATCCCATTGTATTAACTGGCTACTTCGAGGGAGCCGGCAGAGCCGTCAGCTTCCTCAATCCGTGCTCTTCGTTGATCTCGTAGATGGCGTCCGCGGGGACGTTTTGGAACTCCTGCTTCAGGCCGCTTGGCCAGCGCACTTCGATCCTGTTCATCGTTGCCGCCTGAGCCAGGCCGAAATGCAGTCGTGTGTCGTTGCTTGAGTTGTACCCGCCCCCGCCGTGAACCTCATCCACTTGCTCGATCGCTCCTGTGATGACCGTGACTCGGGCGCCGATGCCCATGCGGTTGCTCTTCGTTCCCACCAGGCGGAACAGCACGCGATGGTTGGCGTTGCGGGTCTCGTTGATGAACAAAGACGGCGGTCCGGCCGCATTGAATACGACGAAATCCAGATTGC
>DATNLV010000597.1:0-4899 GCA_035602665.1 Bryobacteraceae bacterium
AGCGAAGCGTACACCTACGAATTCGCCACGGAAAAGACGGTCGCGAACGGCGTGACAACCGAGACCATCCTGCGCGAGGCCGACGGCCGGCCCAAGCCGAAACTGGACGCGGCCGGACAGCCCGTCGCTTTCCACATCGCCTATCCGGCGACGGACGAAAAGGGCAACTTCCTGAGCCATCCGAACGGCGCCTCGGTGATCGGCGCGCACAACTGGGGCTGGGTCTTCGTGCAGGCTACGGTGGCCATCCTCATCCTGGTAGGGTTCGAATCGGTGACCGCGATGGGGGGCGAGGCGAAGAACCCGAAACGCCACGTGCCGATCGCGGTGCTCGCGTCGCTGCTGATTCAGGGCCTGATCTGTTACCTGTTTGAGTACTTCGCGGCCAACTACTTCCTTAACAGCGGGTACACCATGGCGACTGCCTCCACCTCGTCGGCGCCCATCGGCGACATGATGATCGTCGTCGGCACCGCGCTGTTCGGCGCCGGTAACGGGCGGGTCTTCATGCTGATCGAGGCCTTCACCGTGTTCCTGGCGATCATCGGCACGACGCTCTCCTGCATGAACACCGGCGCGCGCGTCACTTACGCGATGGGCAAGGATCAGGAAGTGCCGGAGCACTTCGGCATGCTGCACTCGAAGAACCTCTCGCCGCATCGCGCCATCTGGACGTTGGCGATCATCTCGGCCGTGGTCGGTGTGGCCGGCGTGTCCCTGCTCTTCGGTGACGCGGCCGCGCCTGCCGATGTCGCCATCAAGGCGCTGCCGCAGGGCTTCTGGTCGAGCCTCGGCTATATGTCGCACGACACGTTGGCAGGGCTGCCGAACTCGCTGTTGACCATCACCCTGGCTTCGAACTTCGGCACCTTCCTGCTGTATGGACTGAGCTGCATGATCTGCATGGTGGCTTACCACCGGCACCCGAACTTCAGCGTGGTACGCCACGTGTTGGTTCCCGTCTTCGGGCTGCTCGCCAACCTCGGCTGCATGGCGTTCTACCTGGTGGGCCCGTTCATGGGCTTCGGAACCAAAATGGAACCGTTGCTGGCCTTGGGCATCGCCATGGTCTGGGCCGTCTATGGAGGGATTTACTTCGTCCGCTCGAGCAAGGCCTCGGGGCGGACCACGCTGATCGGGAACCGCGCATCGGCAAGCCCGGCGATGGGATCCTGACGTTGTGTCGTGGAATCTGAAACGAGATTCGTGGCGCGGGCTTCACCTGGTCGCACCGGCCGTCAACGCCGGGACGGCAGCCGTGGAGGCCCCGCCACCTCCCGACACCGGGAGGTCGCGGTCTATGCTTGATGTCGAATTCGCGCAGCTCTCCGATGTAGGGAGAGTGCGGGATCACAACGAGGATTACCTCGGATACGTGGAGCCCGCAACCCCGGAGCATGCGCGCACAACTGGCTGGCTGTTTGCCCTGGCCGACGGAGTTGGCGGGCAGGACCTGGGCGAGGTGGCTTCGCGAGCCGCCGTCGACTGCCTGCTCGCAGGATTCCGCGCGGCCGCCGGCGGGGAGGCGCCGGGGACGCTCCTGCCGCGTCTGGTGCAAGCCGCTAACACGCACGTGTTCGAGACCGGGATGGCCGCCACCAAGAGCGGGACCTCTATGGCGACCACCCTGGTCGCGTGCGTGCTTCGTTTCGACCGCGTGGTAGTGGCCCACGTGGGCGACTCGCGCTGCTACCTGGTCCGCCACGGCCGCGCGGAAGTTCTCACGCGCGACCATACCATGGTCAACGAGCAGCTTCGCCTGGGAGTGCTCACGGCGCGCCAGGCAGCGGGTTCCGACTCGCGCCACCTGCTCAGCCGCTCGGTGGGTATGGAGATGTTCGTCAGCGCCGAAACCGCCGAGCACCTGCTTCTTCCCGGCGACGTCCTCCTGCAATGTTCCGACGGCCTGCACGGCTCCGTCGAGCCCTCCGAAATCGCCACCATCGTCGCGCACACCCGCGACTTGAACGAGAGCGCCCAGAAACTGGTGGACGTTGCCAATGAGCGGGACGGCAGCGATAATATCAGCGTACAGCTCATCCGCGTGAAGAACGTGGAACGCGTCGGCATGTACCGGGGCCGGCCGTACAAGCTGCGCTGATGACCCCACTCCACACCGGCGACCAGCTCGATCATTACCGCATCGAGGGCGTGGCGGCGCGTAGCGGCATGGCCTCCATCTTTCGCGCCACCGACCTCAACACCGGCCAGCCGGTCGCCATCAAGGTGCCGCATCCCGAAATGGAGAGCGACCCCGTTTTCTGGGATCGTTTCCAGCGCGAGCAAGCCATCGGCCAGAAGCTCGACCACCCCAACGTGATGAAGGTCATGACCGACGCGGATCGCAGCCGGGTCTACATGGTCATGGAGTGGGTGGAAGGCAGGCTGCTACGCCAGGTTCTGACCGCGCACGGCACGCTTCCCCCGGAGCGAGCAATCAGGATCGCGATCGCCATCTGCGAGGCCCTGGACTATATTCACAGCCAGGGCGTGGTGCACCGCGATCTGAAGCCCGAGAACATCATGATCGATGCCGAAGACCACATCAAGCTGATCGATTTCGGCATCGCCGGCAACCAGGGATCGCGCCGCCTCACCTTCGCCAAGCTCTCGCAGGTCATGGGATCGCCCGACTACATCTCGCCCGAGCAGGTGAAGGGCAAGCGCGGCGACGGGCGCAGCGACTTATACGCGCTGGGAGTGATCCTCTACGAGATGCTGACCGGCAAGACCCCGTTCACCGGCCCCAATCCGTTCGCCGTGATGAACGACCGGCTGCTGAACAATCCCATCCCGCCGCGCGAGGTCGATCCGTCGATCTCTCCGCAGCTGCAGGAGGTGATCTACCGCGCGCTGGAGCGCGATCCCAAGAACCGCTACGCCACCGCGCGCGATTTTGCCACGGATCTGGCGCACCTGGACCAGGTGGCCGTCCGCGACCGTCCCGAGCTGCACGACTGGCAGCGCCGCCGCACGCCGATCCTCCGCCGGATGCTGTTTTATGCGATGCTGGCGGCGATTCCGGTAGTGATCTTCACCCTGCTGATCTGGGCCGCCCGACGCGGGTAGGCAGCTGACGTTTACCCGACATTTGGTCTTCAGCAATACCGGACAGAACTACCGGCTCACGGTCCGGAAACTCGGCCACCAGAGACAGGTTGCCACCCATGGCCTTCACGGTCTTCCGGAGCGTGGAGAGCAAGAGATCGCTCCGCTTTTCGAGGCGTGAGACACCATCCTGGGTGATCCCGAGTTTCCTGGCCATCCTGACCTGAGTGAGTTTGCGCGCGTGCCGCAGCTCGCGCAACGTCATCTCTTCGGCGATCAGCTCGGCGGCCCGGGCTTCGACCTTCTTGCGTTGCCCGGGGCTCAGCTTCTTGATCTTTTCGTTCACGTTCGTGGCCATGGTTACTTCCTTTCCTTCTTCAGCCGCCCCAGATGCGCGTCGAGACGGTCATCGGCCTTCCGGATCAGCTCGCGGTAGAACCGTTTCTCGCTGACGCCTGATTTGTCCGCCGCGACGAGCAGGATCGCGTTCAGCTTCGTGTCGAAGGCAAACGCGACCCTCCACTCGCCGCCAGCCGCGCTGAACCGCAGTTCCTTCGTGTTCGCGTGGCGCGAGTGGTTCAAAGTGTCAACGCGGGGCCGCCCCAGCCGCGGCCCGAATTGCTGGAGGAGCCGTGCCAACGCCAGGATCTCTGTCCGTACATCTCGCTACGGCCCACGTCACAGCCGTAGTATGGCATCACATCCATATGCCGTCAAATACATGTATCGGGCCACGCTGGACGCCGATTCCGCGCAGGGTGCTCCTACGCCTGAAAACCCGGAGGCGCCTTGAAGCCGCCGATCTCGCGCTCCAGCAGCGAGGCGAACTCGATCGGAGTGGCATCTTCCCAGAACGGACCCAGGATCTGGATGCCCACGGGGAGCCCGGCCGCCGTCACACCAACGGGCGCGATCGTGGCAGGGCAGCCGGTCAGCGTCGCCGTTACCATCCACGGCATGAGCTGCATATACGGCCGCTTCCCGTCGGGAGTATCGATCGACCGCGTGGTCATGTCCCCCTCATGATCGTGATGCATGGCGGTGGTGAAACCGGCGGGCATCAGGAAGACGTCGATCTGCTCGAAATACCGTTGCCACATCGCGCGGGCGGCCAGCTGGGCGAAATGCTTCTGCTGCCATTGGGCGTACGAGCTGAGCGCGCCCGCGCCGTACGGCGACGGATTCTGTTCGTGCACCTTGCGCTCCGCCTCCTGCTGCTGTGTCCCTTCTTGGGCGAACGAGAACGCCCCCAGCAGGAACATGTAGTTCTCCAAGGCGGCATTCAGATCGTACCCGGCCGGCCAGCCGGCCTTCGGCTGCGCGCCCGCATGCTCCAGCGCGGTGATGACCCGCTCGAGAACCGGCCGCACCTCGGAGGTCGGCGCGGCTAACGGGCTGTCGAGCACGTACCCAATCCGGAATTCCCTGAGTGCGCGGCGGCGCGGCGGCGGCAGGGCCCAGGACCAGGCCTTGCGGTCGTATCCATCAGGTCCACCCAGGATGCCCAGGGCAGCCATCAGGTCTCGAGTGCTGCGCGCCATCGGGCCGGCGACGGCGAGGCCGGTTGAGAAACCCGGCAATCCAGCGCCCCCGCCGGGGATGTGGCCCCTCATGCTGACAAGGTCGAGAGTCGGCTTGTGCGAATACACGCCGCAAAAATGAGCGGGCACGCGCAGCGAGCCCCCGATGTCGCTTCCGGCGCTCAGATACGCCAGGCCCGCGGCCAGCGCGGCGGCGCTCCCGCCGGACGATCCCCCCGGCGTGCGAGTAACATCCCAGGGATTGTTCGTGGTGCCGTAGATCTCGTTGTAACTCTGCCAGTCCATCAGATTGAACGGCACATTCGTGCCG
>DATNLV010000624.1:0-4881 GCA_035602665.1 Bryobacteraceae bacterium
CGATATCGATGGGGACGCCGCGCGCGATGTCGTTGGTGCCGCCGAGCAGCAGCATCGCCGCGGGCTTGAGCGCGACCACGTCGGCTTCGACCCGGGCCAGCATCTCATCGGTGACCTGGCCGCTGATGCCGCGGTTGACGAAGTCGCGGGCCGGGAAATACTCGTTCAAGCGCCAGAGGTCGGTGATGGAATCGCCGAGAAACACCACGCGGGGACGGGCCGGCTGAGGAGGGCCGAGTTGGGAGTTGGCTTGCGCGTGGCGAGCCAGGTTGTCGCGGTCGGGGTTGCGCAATTGTGCTTCCTTGCTCTGGAGCAGCGTGCGGAAATTCGCGTCGGCTCGCTCTAAGATCTGGCGCAGTTCGGTGAACTGCCGGGCGGTCTCGTCGGCGAACGTGCCGGGCTTGGGAAGAGCGTCGGCCAAGGCGAGATAGGCGCGCAGATTGCCGAGGAAGGTGTAGGTCACCTCGGCATGCTGGCGGTTGAGCGAGCGCAGCGTGGCTACGGCCTGGCGCGCGTTCTCGATGATGGGCGCGCCGGCGCGGGCCAGCTCCGGCTGGACCAGAGACGTGGATTCCATCAGTTGGACACCGCGCTCGTAAAGGCCGAAGGCGTCCCCGTTGGAAAGCGGCGCGGGCTGCTGGGCGTGGAGGCAGAAGCAGGCCGCCAGGGCGGTCCAGAGTAGTGACAGCTTCATGGTTTGCTCGCTCTCGCCAGTTGGAGGGTCACCGTACCGATGTAGAACGGCATGCTGATGCGGATCTGCACGGGCAGCCGGCGGTCGTCGTCGGTCATCCAGACAAAGAGGCGGCCGCGCCTGCGAAACAGCACGTTGTTGAAGAGGAACGCTTCGTAGCGAACGGTTTTGTAAGTAGTGGAACCCAGCTTGAGGGTCTCGCGCTCCTGCGCTTCCACTTTCGCCATGACCGCCTTCTTGCCGTCGCTGATGGGGATTTCGATCGAGTGGCCGGGTTCCAGGCGCATGCGTCGCAGAGCGTACAGAGCGCCGAAGATGTCCTGGGTGCAGGGCTGTGTCTCGGTCTCGTGGGTCACCGTGACGTTCTTCACCAGGTCGCGGTCGCGAAAGAATGCCTTGCGGCGCGCCGCGTCGAAGGTGACGACGGTGTCGTGGCGGCGGCTGCCTTCGTTGGACTGGAGGCTCAGGCTGACGGCGCAGAGCTCGCGGTCGGACACGGACGAGTATTCGTCATCGACCTTGTAGATGCTCGAAACCATCCCGGCGGATTCCAGGTGGAGCCGCGCCGCGAAGCCGTCGCCGACGGGGCTCCATGTGAGGCGGGCGTTGCCGCCATGGATGAAGCGCCACTCGATGCTGTACGTGAGCACCTCGCTCCCCGGCGGTAAGGTGTCCGCGGCGGGGCGAAGAGGAGGCGGGGCAGCCGGGACCGCCAGGAACACCCCCAGCGCCGCGGCAGTTCGAAAAAACCACATGAAACCCGAGTGTCGCAGATCGGAAAAGAAAGAGGCAAGCCGGAGGGGGCGACACAGCCGGGGGGCGGGCTTCAGCCCGCGCGGGGCTTCAGCCCCGCTCCGAAGCCCGCCCTCCGCGGCGCAAAGGGCTACAATGAGTGATTCTATGGATCGCAGCAAGCCACTCATCGCCGCCGCCGTATTGTGCATTCTTGCCGGCTGCCACAAAGCCCCACCCGCCAACGTGGCCGCCACCATCAATAACCGCCCCATCACTTACGAAGAGGTGGACCGCATCTACCAGTCGCAGCTCTCTTCGCCCGGCGCCACCAGCGACGACCTCGCGCAGATCCAGAAGCTCGAGGTCCTGCGCAGCCTGATCGAAAGCGAGATCATGCTGCAGCGGGCCGAGAAGATGGGGCTGATGGCGACCGACGCGGAGGTGGACGCCAAGTTCGCCGAGCTCAAGGCGCCCTATACGCAGGAGGAGTTCCAGAAGCTGCTCGAGACCCGCAAGATGACCGTCCCCGATCTGAAAAAGAACCTGCGGCGGGATCTGAGCGTGCAGAAGCTGGTCAACAAGGAGATCACTTCCAAGATCAGCATCACCGACCGGGAGATCGCGGAGTTCTATGCGAACAACCGGGCCAGCTTCAACCGCGCGGAGCCGGCCGTGCACCTGGCCCAGATCCTGGTGACCTCGGCGCCGGACGCCACGGTGCGCAACCTGAAGAACGACAAAGCGCAGAATGACGATCAGGCGCGCAAGAAGATCCAGAATCTGGAGGCGCGCATCCGCCAAGGCGAAGACTTCTCCATGCTGGCGGAGAACTTTTCCGAAGACGTCAACTCCAGTCCGAACGGAGGCGACCTGGGCTTTGTTCCTCTTTCGGCGTTCGACGGATCGAGCCCCGAAGTAAAGAAGTTGATCGCGACCATGCAGCCCGGCCAGGTCTCTCCCATCATTCCCAGCCAGCAGGCGTACCGGATCCTGAAGCTGATCTCGCGTGAACCCGCTGGACAGCGCGACCTGAACGACCCGCGGGTGCAGCAAACGATTCGCGAGGGCCTGCTCAGCCGCAAGGATCAACTTCTACGAAACGCCTATTACGAGGTCGCGCGCGACGAAGCCACCGTGGTCAACTACTACGCCAGGAAGATCCTGGAGACGAAGGCGCAGTAGGCTGCAGCGAGGCTGAAGTCTCGCCAGGACTGAGGCCCGCCCCCTGTGCTTCGGCATCGAATTCGGTTGCCAGCTCGGCGACCAGGCACGCCGATTCCAGCATTTCTTCGGGCGTCTGCCCGGCAGCGGAGACCGCATGAGCGAGCCGGCCCGCAATACGTTCAAGGTTTTCCAAGTTCCCCTCCCCCCCCCAAAGACACTGCGCTGCGGCGCAGATACGAAAACATCCAACCAGACCCCCAAAAAGACCTGGGTCAAGTGTAACTCAACTGCGGCAGGGCGGCGCGAAAAACTGCGGGCAGGAAGAGCGTCCCCCGGGCGAACGGCGGCCGTCGCGTGCGCAGTAACAGCAACAGAACCAAGGCGTTATGTTCGCACGGGAACAGCCGCACACAGCCCTGGAATAGGACCGGCCTTCAGCCCGGATCGCCGCGAAGATGGCCGCGGGACGGGCCGAGAATTGTTCCCACACTCGAAACCAGTGCCTTTGTTAGGATGGAAGTCCGGCATGCTACGCTTCGAGACCGCGGGAGAATCGCACGGGGAATGCCTTGTCGCCACACTGACCGGATTGCCGGCCGGTGTGCCGGTTACGTCCGCCGCGATCGATCGCGACCTGCGCAGGCGCCAGCAGGGATACGGGCGCGGCGGCCGCATGAAGATCGAGACCGATCACGCGGAGATCGTCTCCGGGGTGCGTCATTCGGAAACCATCGGCTCGCCGATCGCGCTCGTGATCCGGAACCGGGATTGGGAGAACTGGACCGAATCCCTGCCTGTCGAAACCTTCGAGGGCGCCGAAGAGAAGAAGAAGCCGGTGGTCCGGCCCAGGCCCGGACACGCCGATCTGGCGGGCGCGCTGAAGTACGATTTCCACGATGCGCGTTACATTCTGGAGCGCGCGAGCGCCCGCGAGACCGCGGCCCGCGTTGCCATCGGGGCGCTGGCAAAGGCGTTCCTCGGCCAGTTCGGGGTGAGCGTTCTAAGCCACGTTGTCGAGATCGGCACGGCGCGCCTCGAGCGGCGAGCCACCTGGGAAGAAGTCGCGGCGCTGAACGAGAAGGAAGAGATTCTTCTGGGTTGCATCGATGAAGCGTCGGAACAAAAGATGAAGGGCGCGGTGGACGAGGCGTACCGCACCGGAGACACGCTCGGTGGAGTCTTCGAAGTGCTGGCGCACAACGTGCCTCCCGGCCTGGGCTCGCACATCGCGTGGGATCAGCGGATGGACGCGCGCCTGGCGCAGGCGGTCGTCTCGATCCAGGCTGTGAAAGGGATCGAGATCGGGGACGCGCTGGAGGCGGCCGCAAGTTTCGGGTCGCGGGTCCAGGACACCATCCAGTACGATCGCGAGGCGCGGCGGTTCGGGCGCGGGTCCAACCACGCCGGAGGAATCGAAGGCGGCATGACCAACGGCCAGGACCTCGTTCTGCGCGGCCTGCTGAAGCCGATCTCGACCCTGCGGCGCCCGCTCGAATCGGTCGATTTCGTGACCCGCGAACCGGCGCTGGCGGCGTACGAGCGCAGCGACGTGTGCGTGGTCCGCGCGGCGGGCGTGATCGCGGAATCCATGACCGCGCTGGTTCTGGCGCAGGCGTTCCTCGACAAGTTCGGGGGCGATTCGCTCGGCGAGACGCGGCGGAACTTTGAAGGCTATCTCGAGCAGGTGCGGAGATTCTGAAGACCAAGGCCATGACCTACCCGATCGTGAGATACGGCAATCCGGTGCTGGAACAGCCGGCGGAGACGGTGACCGAGTTCGACACACCGGAGCTCAAGAAGCTCCTCGAAGACATGTTCGAGTCGATGTACGCGGCCAAGGGCGTCGGCCTGGCGGCGCCGCAGATCGGCATCGGGCGGCGCATCGCGGTCATCGATCCGACGAACGGGCAGGACGAAGCTCAGAAGCTGGTGCTGATCAATCCGGAGATCGTTGAAACCAGAGGCAAGCAGTTTGAGGAGGAAGGATGCCTGAGCCTGCCCGAGATTCGCGAGAAGGTGCAGCGGGCGGCGTGGGTGAAGGTGAAGGCCCAGAACGAGCGCGGCGAGTGGTTCGAAGTGGAAGGCGAAGAGCTGCTGGCGCGCGCGATACTGCACGAGATCGACCACCTGAACGGCGTGCTGTTCATCGACCGCATCAGCCGGTTGAAGCGCGAGCTGGCGCTGCACAAGATCCGCAAGATGCAGAAGAACGGCGAATGGTAGGTGCTTCGCACCGTTCTCGAGCACTTCGTGCCGTCTTGGACCGCTTCGCGGTGGCTTCGCTCCGC
>DATNLV010000625.1:0-3025 GCA_035602665.1 Bryobacteraceae bacterium
ATCTCCCGAGCCTCTTTGGCAGGACAGCGCGGGAACAGAGCCAGGATCTGTTCCGTCATCCGGGTAACCAGCACCAGGTCGTCCTTGCGACGCTGCTCGGCGTCCTTCGCGCGCGCCACTGCGCGATCCGCGGCGTCGACCGCGCACTCCTGCTCGGCCTTCTCCACGGCCGCGCTCTCGACCAGGATGCCTTGCCTTTCGTAGCGCCCGCGCGACCGGCTGAAACGGACCACCACGGCTTTGCGAGCGCTGTGCTTTGACGCCCGCCGGGTGAGAGCCGCATCGCCCCTTTCCAGGTATTCGAGGTCGCCGAGGCCCGAGCATGGCAGGCACAGGGGCTGGCCCGCCTCCATGAAGAGCAACTCGCCTTTGTCGATCTCGGTGCCGCATTCCGAGCACTCGGAGTCGCGCAGGATCTGGAACACCACGGGCTCTGGCGCCCGGCTCAGTTTCTCACCGATCTGTTGCTGCTTGCGCTCCGACAGCGCCGGCGACACGTAGTGCGTGCGGTAGCTCTTCTCGATGTCCGGGTCGCCGCTGACGCTGAATTGCAGGTCCACGATTCCCGCACGGGTTTCTCGCACGTATCGGATCTGGCTGGGCCGGAGTTCCCGGATCTGCGCCCACCGGTGGAAGATGGCCATGGCGCTCGAAACCTTCGTGGGATTCCCCTGAACCACCAGCTCCAGGAAGTCGACGCGGCCCTTCCGCCATTCCTCCAGGTTCGACGGTGCCAGCAGGCCCATTCCCACGAGTACGTCAGTCGCGCTGACATACTGGTGGTCAGCCAGAGCGGCCTCGGCCGCCCGGATCACGCGCTCTTTGAGTGCTTGTTCGTTGACCGGTTGCACTGCCTTCTAGGACGCATCGTATCACAGCGCGCCCGACTGCGGCCCATCGTTCACCATTGCTCAACGGAGGCTTCAGTTGTTTCGCATTGACATATGTGAGGACCGAACCTAGGCTCGTCAAGGGGAGATTTCTCATGATCGACGACCGCGGCTCGAGCAGGCGCACCTTTCTCGGATGGGCGGGCGGCGTGGCCGCGGCCGGATGGCTGGCCAAGCCGGCGCTCGCCTCGGTATGGGACGAAGAGGTAGGGCGGATCCTGGCTCGCATCAAGCCGCCCGTCTTCCCGGAGCGGGATTTCGACGTGACCCGCTACGGAGCCGTGGGCGATGGGAAGACCGACTGCAGCGAGGCCATCGCCCGCGCGATCGCGGAATGCACTCGTGCGGGCGGCGGGCGCGTCATCATTCCCGCAGGCACCTTCTTCACCGGCCCGGTACGGCTCAAGAGCAACGTCAACCTGTACGTGCCCGAAGGCGCGACGCTCAAGTTCAGCCGCGATCCGAAGCGCTACCTGCCGGTGGTGTACACGCGCTGGGAGGGAGTCGAGCTGATGAACTACTCGGCCCTGATCTACGCCGACGGGGAGGAGAACATCGCGGTGACGGGCGGCGGCACTCTCGACGGCCAGGCCGATTGTGAGCACTGGTGGCCCTGGAAGGGCAGAGCCAATTGCGGGGGGCGCCCGGGCGTTCCGTTACAGGATGACGCGCGGAACCGTCTGTTCGAAATGGGGGCGAAGGACGTCCCCATCGAGAAGCGTGTGTTCGGCGAGGGGAGCTACCTGCGTCCAAACCTGGTGGGGCCGGTCCGGTCGAAGAACATCCTGATCGAAGGAGTCAGCGTCAAGGACTCGCCGATGTTCGAAGTCAGCCCGCTCCTGTGCAGCAATGTCACGATTCGCAATGTCAATATCGCGTCCCATGGGCCCAACACGGACGGCTGCGATCCGGATTCCTGCACCGATGTGCTGATCGAGAATTGCACCTTCGACACCGGCGACGACTGCATCGCGATCAAGGCGGGGCGCAACCGGGACGGGCGGCGGATGGCGAAGCCCACCGAGGACGTGGTGATCCGGGGATGCCGGATGAAGGATGGCCACGGAGGCCTGACGATCGGCAGCGAAATGTCGGGAGGGGTGCGCAACGTATTCGCCGAGAACTGCCGGCTCGACAGCCCGGACCTCAACCAGGCCCTGCGTTTCAAGACCAACGCGGTGCGGGGTGGAACCATCGAGCACATCTATTTCCGGAACATCGAGATCGGACAGGTGGGCGAGGCCGTGCTGCAGATCGATTTCCAGTACGAGGAAGGCGAGAACGGGCCCGAGCGCCCCAATGTCCACGATATCGACATACGCAATGTGACCTGTAAGAAGAGTAAGTACGCACTCGAGGTGCGGGGGTTTAAGAACGCGCCTGTCCGCGACCTGCGGCTTGCGGACTGCAGGTTCGACAACGTCGCCGAGCCGAATATCATCGAACACGTCGTGGGTCTCACGGCGACCAATGTCAAGATCAACGGGGCGGGGCTGAAAGCCGGGAGCTAGGATGGCGTGGCGCACCCGGTAAGATCAAAGATAGGGAGGTAGAACGCGATGGCAACGCTGGCACAGACGCAAATCGAACGGATGATCTTCCGGAAGACCAACGTTCGGGCGGGACGGAACACGTGGGTGACCCCCGCCAACAGCACGAATCGTCATCTCACCTACGGGCGGATCATCCTGCGGGGCGAGACGAAATCCGTCACGTTCAAGACCAACAGCCACGAGACCGGCCTGATCGTATTGTCGGGTGCGGCGGCCGTGAGCGTGAATGGCGAGGACTTCGTGCTGAATCAGTACGACGGCATCTACCTGCCGCGCGGGAGCCAGGTACGCGTGGATGCCGGCGAGAGCGCGGACATCGCGGAGTTCTCGGCGCCGGTCAAAGGAACGTACCCGTTGCAGGTGGTCTATCACGCGGAGGCGTCGCAGAATCCGGCGCTGACGTTTACCGCGGGCGTGCCGGGGCAGCGGCGGACGGTCAACATCGTGTTCGGCAAGAATGTCGAGGCGGGACGGTTGATGGTGGGCTTCACGCTTTCCGAGCCCGGGAACTGGACCAGTTGGCCGCCGCACGAGCACACCGCGATGCTGGAGGAGATGTACGTCTACTTCGACATGCCCGAG
>DATNLV010000629.1:0-13537 GCA_035602665.1 Bryobacteraceae bacterium
CCGCCGAGACAGTTACTCCACTTTCCACTTCTCGACGCCGGCCGACCATGCGGGCTGCATGGTCACCTCCAGGCGGAGGCCGCTGGTGGTCACGGGCTTGAACGTGACGGCATTGTATTTGTCCCTTTCGACGCCCCAGGAGCCGGCGCCCTCGACGGGCTTCCATGCGTCCCCGTCCTTATAGAGAATGCGCCAGGACGCCGGAACGCGAACCTCGCCGCGGCCGGTGTCGTCAAACCAGTACACCTGAACGCGCGAGACCGTCGCGGTTTTGGGGAAGGCATATTCAATCCACTCGGTCTTCCCTTTTTCGGGCCACCAGTCGAAGTACGACGCGGGGTCGCTCGAGGACGTGGGCTCCTCGCCATCGTTGACCGCTTCGGGGTGTTTCTCCATGCCCTCCGCGGTGACTCTCACGCCGCCGTTCGATGCGGTGACCTTGCTGGACGTGGCAAGGGTCGGCCAGGGGGCCGGACTGGCGGCGGATTCGACGTCCGGAATCCAGACCACCATCTCGTCCCGGCCGCGGTTGGCCCAGGCATAGTACGGGATCGCCGTGAACTTCCCCTCGGTGCGCGTCACCTTGCCGTGCGCATCGTATGCGAGATAGAAGGCTCTTCCCTCCAGCACCTCGACTCCGTTCAGCAGGTCCGGCCGGAACGCTGCGGTGAGCTCCACGTCATCGGGAAGGAGCAGGTCGCGCACTTTGTGCGTGGGGCTGTCGACACCCTCGGCGGCGTAAACGATCGGCCCACGCTCGAGGGCCACACGGCCGCGATCGGCGGCCACCTGGCTGTTCGCCAGGACGCGGCGAATGGGCATAGGCAGATCGAGATCGATCGCGTCTCCGGCCTTCCACTCGCGTTTCAGCGTCGCGTACCCGTTCTCGAGGCGGATCGGAATGTCCTGGCCGTTGAGGCGCAGGCGTACCGGCTGGTGCGAGTCGTCCGCAAAACGGTACAGATCGCTGGGAACCACTTCGCCTCTCGCCCATCCGGGAATGCGGACCTTGAGCACGAACGGACCCGCCTGGCCGGGATCGACGGAGATCTTCACGCGCCCGTCCCACGGATAGCGCGTCTGCTGGACGATCTTCAACGTGCGGTCCCCAAGGTGGATGTCGGCGGTTCCTGCCGCGAACAAGTTTACGTACAAGGTGTGGTCACCGAGTCCGTAAACGTAACCGGGCACCGAGGCCATGAAGCGCGTGATGTTGCCAGGGCAGCAGGCCACGCCAAACCACGGGCTGCGCCCTTTTCTGCCGTTCGATTCGAGCGGGTTCTGGTAGAAGAACGACTTCCCGTCGAGAGACACGCCGGAAACAAGGCCGTTGTAGAGCGTCCGCTCCATCACGTCCACGTACTTCGCGTCGCCGTGCAAGAGGAAGAGGCGCTCATTCCAGAAATCGTTGCCCACCGAAGCGCACGTCTCGTTGTAAGCGGTCAGATTCGGCAGCTCGTAATTGGCGCCGAAGGCTTCGCCCGCGCCCCGCGCGCCGATCCCTCCCGTGATGTACAGCTTCTTGCTTACCACGTTCTCCCAGATGGCGTCGATGGCGTGCACGTAGGCCGTGTCGCCGGTCATAGCGGCCACATCGGCCATGCCGGAGTACATATAGGTGGCGCGGACTGCGTGGCCGACGGCCTCGGTCTGATCCACCACTTTGAGGCTGGCCTGGTTGTAGGACGAGCCGCCCGGCCCGCGCGAATCGAGCATAAACTTCGCCAGGTTGAGATAGCGCTCGTCGCCCGTAACCCGGTACAGTTTCACCAGGCCCATCTCGACAATCTGGTGGCCGGGCCAGATGGTCTTCTTGCCGGGGCCGAAAGTATCGCAGAGAAGGTTCGCCGACTTGAGCGCGATGTCGAGCAGGCTCCGCTTGCCGGTCGCCTGGTAATATGCGACCGCCGCCTCGTACAGGTGGCCCAGGTCGTAGAGCTCGTGACTGAGAACCTCTTCGTCCTCCCATCGATGCGCTCCGGCCCATTTATGCGGATGCGCGGGATCGATGGTGCGGGCGGTGTAAAGGTAGCCGTCCGGCTCCTGCGCCGCGCCGATCTTGACGATCAGGCCATCGACGTAGGATTCCAGCTTCGGGTCGGGCTTGACGCTCAAGGTGTAGGATGCGCCTTCGATGACCTTGTAGATGTCGGTGTCGTCGAAGGGATAGGGCGGGATCTTGCGGTCCTGGTCGGAGATCTGGCCGCGCAAAGCCTCGGCGGCGTGGATGAAGTTGGCTACCCGGCCGGTGTCCTCGCACTTCTCGAACGCGAAGGGGATGGTGACTTTGCGGTTGGTCTCGATGTGCGGCGCCCAGAATTCGTCGTCCAGGTGGACGGCGGTGAATGGGACCGGCTTGATGGCATAGTCATGCTCGTGGCTGAGCGCCATCGCCAGTGCCACTACCACGGTAAGCCACAGTGCGAGGTGCTTCATCGCGATCCTCTAATCCCCTTCACTTCGTCAATCGTCACCAGCCGGTCGCTCTGAACCCCGGCGAATTGCTGCCGCAGACCGCTCGGCCAGCGAACTTCGACATCCACCTTGTTCACCTTACCCAAGCCGAAATGGAGGCGCTTGTCGTTCACCGAGAGGAAACCCGCCTGCGCCATTACCTCCTGCGCCTGGCGCCGTCCCCCGTAGGTCACGACCACACGCGCCCCGATCGCACTGCGATTCGACTTTACGCCCTCGAGCTTGAACTTGATCCAGTGGTTGTCTCCTTTGACGTCGTTGCGCAGCAGCGAAGGCGGCTCGTTGAGGTTCACGATTACGATGTCCACGTCGCCGTCGTTGTCAAAGTCGCCAAAGGCACAGCCACGGCTGGAGTGCGGCGCGGTGACGCCCGGCCCCGCCTCTTCAGTCAGCTCTTCGAAGCGGCCGTTGCCAAGGTTGCGGAACACCACGCGAGGCGTTCGATGCGGAAAGCCGGGCACTTTCTTTTCCACTTCGGGATAGACGCTGCCGGTGACCCAGAACAGATCGGGCAGGCCATCGTTGTCCAGATCCACGATCCCGGCTCCCCAACTCACGTACCGCGTCTCCACTCCCAGGCCCTCCTGGATGGTCACGTCCGAGAAGCCCCGCTCTCCGTCGTTGACGTAGAGCGCCGGCGTGTCCTCGGTGAAGTGCGTCTTCAGGATGTCCAGCCGGCCATCCAGATTGAAATCGCCGACGCCGAGGCCCATTCCCGCCTGCTCCTGGCCATCCTCATTCAGCGCCACGCCGAGCGGCAAACCGGATTCCGTGAACGTGCCATCGTGGTTGTTCACGTACAGCAAGCTGGAGGTGGAGTCGCAGGCGACGTAAATATCCGGCCAGCCGTCGTCGTTGAAATCGGCCGCCGCTACGGTCAGGCCGTAACCCGGCTCCGCTTTCAGGATGCCGGCCCGGCGGCTCACTTCGGTGAAGGTCCCGTCTCCGTTGTTGTGGTAGAGCGAGTGCGTATCGTTGGGGAGTCCCCTTGGGCCGCAGTTGATGGGAACGCCCTTGAAGTTGCAGTTGGGATCGCTGCCGGCCGGCGGAATCGCCTTGGGATCGAACTTCAGGTAGCGCGACACGAACAGGTCCAGCCGGCCGTCGCGGTCGTAATCCACGAAGCTGCAACCAGTCCCCCAGCGCATCTCCTCGCTCGCGAGGCCGGCTTCCTTTGTGACGTCGGTGAACGTGCCGTCGCTATTGTTGCGGTACAGAACGTTGTGGCCCCATCCGGTGATGAAGATGTCCTCGAAGCCGTCGTTGTTGTAGTCGGCGACGGTCACGCCGGAAAACCAACCGGTGCGCACGAGGCCTGCTTTCACGGTCACGTCGGTAAACGTGCCGTCGCGGTTGTTGCGGTAGAGCCGGTTGGTGGTGCCCGCCGGCGCGCCTTCCCAGCGCGTCCCGCTCAACACGAAGATATCCAGCCAGCCGTCGTTATCGAAATCGAGAAACGCAACTCCGCACCCGACGGCCTCGACAATGTAGGCGTTGTGATCGACGCCGCCGTAGATGACGGGAGCTGTAAGGCCTGCCTCCGCCGCCACGTCCGTCAAGCGGCAGTTAAAAGGAAGCCCCGAAGCCTTGGCCCGCGGAGTCGCCTTGACCCCGCGCGAAGCCATCTGGGCCCCCGCCAGCAGCGGCAGCCCAAGTGCGCCCAGCGTTGCCCGCCACATAGCCCGCCGGGTCAGAGAATGTCCCATGTCCTATTGGATGACATGCCGTAGCTCAATGACCCGGCGGCCTGCGAGTGAGGGTCCATGCTCGCGGGCCGCCGGGCGCCGGCTTAGAACGAAATCCTCGCTCCCAATTGAATGGTTCTCGGATTGAGTTGCGAGGTCGACCTGCCGAACGTCGCATCGGCCAGGTTCGGATCGACCCCGGTCAGGTTCACGTGATTGATCACGTTCACGAAATCGAACCGGATCTGGAGAATCCCCTGCTCCCCGAGTTTGGGGATGTGCGTGTTCTTGAGCACGCTGGAATCGAACTCGATCAGCCCCGGATTGCGGCAGCTGTTGCGTTTGACGTTCCCTTCCGTGCCCGCCGCCGGCGCGGTGAAGGCGCTGGTGGGGAACAGGCCGGTGAGGTAGCTGCTCTCACCATAGGAACCCGCGCAGTAGTTCGCCGCGGCGTTCGGGATGTCGAAGTTCACTCCGTCGGCGTTGAAGTCGCCGCCAGCGCCATAGGGGGCCGAAGTGTACACCCAGAACGGCGTGCCCGACTGGATGGCCGAGATCAGGCTGACTTCCCAGCCCGAAGTGAGCGTCTTCCCGATGCCGTTCTTGAGGCCCGGAACCGTGTACACGCCTCCGAACGAGAAGCGATTCCGCACGTCCCAATCCGCGTCCGCGTAGTAGCTGTGATACTGCGTCGGATCGGGGACGTTGAAGCCGATGTCGTGGTCGAAGCGCGTGTTGGCGTTGATGTCCGACATGGCGTGAGAGAGAGTGTAGGAAGTCTGGAAGCTGAGCGACTGGCCTACGTTATGGCGAAGCGTGAGGATCATCGCGTTGTAGCTTCCGCTCATGATATTGCTGACGATGTTGATGGTCCCGAAGCTGGGGTTCGGCCGGACCAGTTGGCCGTTGTTCTGAATCAGATCGCCGTTCACGCGGTTGTAGTCCATCCCGGCCAGGCCGTTATAGCTTTTCGAACCGGAGTACGACGCGCCGACGACGAACTTGTACGGCAACTGGTGCTCGACTCCGACCACCCAGTTCACGGCCAGCGGCGGGCTCATGTTTCTGGCCAGCCCGTAGATGCCCGACTGGACGCCGGTCAGCCCTCCCTGCGAGTTCAGCGTTCCGGCTGGAATGGTGGGCAGCGGATAGTTGAACGGGTAGGTCGGCGAGGCCGCCAGCGCGAACACCGGCTGAATGGCGGTGTTCACCGAGAAGCTGGGATAGATCACACCCGGTGGATTGTTGCGCAGTTCGTCCACGCTCTGCCCGAGCGCGACCCAGTCATGATAGACGCCGACTCCGCCGCGTATGCTCCACGCACCGGTCCTGGACGGGTCCCACGCAAAGCCGATTCGCGGGCTCCAGACGTCAGACATGGGGTGAGCAAAGACGCCGTTGACGGTCTGGACCGAGGCGCTCGATATCTGAGCAAGCTGCTGCGCCATGCCGCTTCCCGCCAGGATGACGTTGCTGCCGATGCCGGATAGCGCCGCCGGCCCCGATGGCGTGTGGTTGCTGAAATCGTCCCAGCGCAGAGCCAGCGTGAACGAAAGGTTGGGCTTCATTTTCCAGTCGTCCTGCACGAAAAGGCCCCACGGGTTGGTCTGGCCGGAGAACGGGATCTGGCCCACCGTGCCGGTAAGGGGGTTGTAGGCGACCCCGGTCTCGCTGTACGGCTGGTCCTGCGCCAGGTCGAGCAGGTTGTTGAACGTGAACACCGGGCGATTGTTCACCGGCGTGAAGTTGCCGAATTCCACCGCGTGCGTTCCGCTGGTGCCGAACTTCAAGCTGTGCGCGCCGCGGACCCAGCTCAGCACTTCGCGCCAGTTGTAATTGTGCGAGCGGTACTCCCCCGGACCCCACGAACTGGTGAAGCCCAGGTTCTGCCCGGTCACGTTGATCACCGGAACGCTGTCCTGGCCTCCCTGGCCGTTCGCGCCGCCCACGCTGTTGCCCGCGAAGCCCGCCTCGTTGAGGATGTTCGGACTAAAGGTGTGGGTCCAGTTGGCTTGCGCGTACCAGTTCGACATGATGTCGTGATTCGAAAACCCGATCCGGTTGGCGGGATGGCCGAGGGTGAAGCTGTCGTTCGAGTAGTTGCCGTAGATGCGGTCTTTCTCGCCGATGTATTGATCGCCCCGGAAGCCGTACTGAAGGGCGTTATAGGGCGGGCTGAGGTTCGAGGTGCCCGTATCGAGGATCGGCGTGCCGCACGGGATGTTCGCTGTCGCCGTCGTCCCGCACGTGCCCGGGGCAAAATACTGCGCGGCGGTTTGGGCCACGCCCGACGGTGTGACTCCGGTCAGCGTGTTGGTTGTCAGAACGTTGGTGCCGACCGTGTTCGGGAAGTTCTGTTTCGCGAAGGCGAGGAACTCCGGCGATTCAAAGGTCAGGACACTGTTCCCGGTCGAAGTGGTGGACCATAGCTTCTCGACTTCGGCGAAGAAGAACGTCTTGTTCTTGATCACCGGGCCGCCGAAGGTACCGACGACGTCGTTCCGCTTGAACGGATTGTAGGAGGCGGGCGTGAACACGGTGCGGGCCAGCAGATCCTCGTTGGTGAACAGCCAACTGCCGGTGCCGTGAAACTGATTGGTGCCGGACTTGGTGGTGACCTGGATCAGAATCGAACTGCCGAGGTTGTTCTCCGCGTCCCACGAATTGGCCTGCATCGAGACTTCCTGCACCGCGTCCGGAGGCGGGGCGAAGATGATGTTGCCGTTCTGGACGTTGCTGGTGGCGTCCATGCCGTCGACAATCACGCGGTTGCCGGTGTAGCTGCGTCCGTTGGCGCTGAGGTCCGGCGTCTGCGTGCCGAAGTTGTCGGCCCCGCCTCCGGGCGATTCGCCCGAGGCGTGAGTGCCGAGTCCGACTACGCCCGGCGCCACCGAGAGCACGTCCCAAAGGTTTCGGTTGAGCGATGGCAGATCGCGAACGGTCTGCGACGAGAGCGTGGCCTGCATCCGGTTCTCGTCTGTGTCCAGAGGCGGCGCCTCGGAGACGACGTTGACGGACTGAGACGAGCTCGCCAGAGTGAGCCCGAAGTTGATGCCCTGCGTCTGGTTCGTTTCGAGCGTCACGCGCTCTTCGATGACGCGGAAACCCGAGGTCTCAACCCTCACCGCGTAGAGACCCGGCGCAAGACTGCTGAAGCGATAATTCCCGGAACTGCTGGTGGTGGTTGTGGCCGTGACGCCCGTGTCCAGATTCCGCAGCGCGACCGAAGCTCCGGCCACCGCGGCACCCGACGGGTCAGTTACGACACCTTGAATATTCCCGCTGAACACCGTCTGGGCATAACAGCAGGCGCCCGCAAGGGCAAAGGCAAACAGAAGACAGGCGGTTCGAAACCGCAAGCCCAGCTCGGACATGGAGCCTCCTCCCCCGGCCGAAACCGGGGACCCCTCTCAGACCCTCGTTGGCAGCGCCGAAGTGGGAAGCCCTTTCATCAGACGCCGGAGCCCCTCTTCCGCGTCGTGCCCATGCCGCGGTCGCGCCACTGGATTGATCAGCGAGCTCCCGCAGCCCTAATGTTTATATACTACCGGAAAGTCAAGAAGTCAACTAAAATCTGGAATCGCTTTCATTTGATGTCCGCAGGCTGCGCGAGGCCCGGTTCTGAGGTACGCTGTGGATGGGCCGCGATGAAGAAGCTTGCCCGGCAGGTCCTCGTCGGCGTTGTTTTGCTGGCAACGGCATACGGGCAAACCCCTGCCGATCCTGCGTCCGAGATTACCTCCGCGATCCGTGGCCGCGACTTCGAGCGAGCCCTGAAGCTGGCCGAGACCGCCCTGGAGCGCTCGCCAGACGACATCCGTCTGCTCACGTTGGAAGCGATTACGCTTACGGATCTGGGCAGGGATCGCGAGGCTCTGGCGGCCTACAACAGAGTGTTGCAAAGGGCCCCCGACTACCTGGCGGCGCTCGAGGGCGCAGCCGAGATCGAGTACAAGTCCGGCGATGAGCACGCCGTCCTGCTGCTCGATCACATCCTCAAGCGGCAACCCGACAACGCCACCGCGCACGCGATGCGCGCCGCTATGGCCTGGAAACAGAAGGACTGCCAGGCGGCGGTTCGCCATTTCGGCCTTGCCGGCAGCGCCGTTTCCTCCGAGCCCGAAGCGCTGGAAGAGTATGGCGCGTGCCTGGTGCGCCTGGAGCGGCCCGCGGACGCGGTCCCGGTTTTCCGCCAGCTTGCTGAGATCGAGCCGGCTGACCGGCGGGTTCGCTACCGGCTGGGCGCCGCGCAGTTCCTGGCGAAATCCTACGCCGCCGCCATCGAGACCCTTGCCCCTCTCACGGACGGTGCAGCTGCCGATCCCGACGCCCTCGATCTCGCGTCAGCGGCGTGGGAAGCCTCGGGGGATACCCCGAAAGCGGTTGCCGCCCTGCGGCAGGCCATCGTGCTGGCTCCGGCCAATACCAAGCTGTACGTCGATTTCGCATCCCTGTGCCTGGTGCACAAGTCGTACGACGTCGGCATCGTCATGGTCAACGCCGGCCTGGCGCGACTGCCAAAGGCCGCGGAACTGTACGTCGCGCGCGGCGTCCTCCATGTTCAGTTAGCGCAGTACGACGAGGCGGACGCCGATTTCGCCACGGCGGAACGCCTGGACCCGCGGCAGGCCTATGGCTCTGTCGCCCGCGGACTCTCCCAGGTTCAGCAGAACGATTTCGACAAGGCGCTCGGCACGGTCCGCGAGCAGTTGAAGAGCCGCAAGAACGACGAGTTCCTCTACTACCTGCTGGCCGAGATCCTGTCGTCCCAAGGCCCGCGGGTGGGCAGTCCTGAATTCCAGGAGGCTGTCGATGCAGCATCCCAGGCGGTCGAGCTCAAGCCCAGCTTCTTTCTGGCGCGCGATGTGCTCAGCCGACTGTATCTGGAATCCGGCCAGATCGATCGGGCCATCGAGCAATGTCGTCTGGCGCTCCGTGACAATCCGCTGGACGCCACCGCTCTGTACCGCCTGATCCGCGCGCTTCAGAAGTCGGGCCGCTCGGGCGCGGCCGATGAGATACGCGCGCTGCTGAAGCGTTTCAACGAAGTCCGCGACCAGCTTCGAAAGCAGGAAGACGAAGAGGCCCGGTACAAGCTGGTCGAAGGGTCGCCCGCGCCCGGCCAATAGCTTCGTCCGCTCGCTGACGCGCGCGGTTCCGTGCCAGCACCGAACAGCGACCGTCAGGGAGCGGATCTGGCGGTCAGAGCGCTACGTGATCTGGATCCGGAAGACGCACCTCTTCCCGCCTCGCAGGATCGATTCTTCGAGCGACGCCTCGACCGGTCTGCCGAGCACGGCCGAGTAGGCCTCCTTCTGCCAGCCCAGCGTGCAATCGCAGAAGCTCTGCGGTGTCAGGTTGTGCCGCACCAGCGGACAGGTGCAGACTGGAGAGCGATCCACGATCCTGATGGTGCCTTTCGCGGGATCGTACTCGGCACTCTCGACCCACTGCTTCCGGACGTCTGCAAGGAAGCCCTCGATGTTGCCCTTGTATTTGTCAGTCAGCGGGCGATACTCGCGGGCGTGCTCGCGGCCCACACTCTCCCAGACTTTTTTCCTGGTGGCCTCGTCCAGGTTCTTTTCCAGAATCTGGACCAGCCCGGCCCACCGCCGCTGCGCAAAATCCATTTTCCATTTGAGCGCGTCGAGCTCCGGGTTGGCGGGCTCCGCCGCCTGGGCCGTCCGCGGCGCGAGCCACGCCATGCCGGCGCAGGAACACATCCCGGCCGCGCAACCCTTCATGAAATCGTTTCGAGTCATTGCACCACCCATTGTCGAACGCCGGCTGATGAGTCAGCCCTCAGGACGACCTCAAGACGCAGGCTGTCCGTTACCACGGGAGCGAACTTCACCTTGTTGAACTTGTCTTTTTCCGTGCTGTAGGGTTGGAGGTTCTGAACCGGCCTCCAGCCGCCGCCATTGCGATACAGAAGCCTCCACGATCTGGGGAGGCTGCAATCCGCGTTGGGCGAGCCGGTGTTATCGATCCAGTACACGGCGGCTTGCGACACCTTGAGCGGCTTCGTGAACGCGTACTCGACCCACTCGGTTGTCCCTTTCTTCGGAGTCCAGTCGAAGTCGCCATAGGGATTCCGGTATCTGGAGGCCTGCGGCACTTCCCCATCCTGAATCGCTCGCGCATTTCTTGGGACAGAGGCGATCACCTTGCTGGTGGCGGCAATCGTGGGGCGGGGTGGGTCCGCGACTGACTCCGTCTCCGGCAGCCACACGATCATCTCGCCCGCGCCGCGATGCGCCCACGCGTAGTAAGGGATTTCGGCGAAGGGCTGCTCTTTGCGGATCACTTCTCCCTTCGCGCCGGCGGACAGGCTCACAGCCGTGCCCGTGATTTTCACGACACCGCTCAGCAGATCCGGCTGGAACTCGGCTTTGAGACGAGCGGATGAAGGCAGCACCAGGCTGCGCACGCGGCCGCCGGGGTTGTCGGGCCACTCGGCGCAAAACACGATCGGCCCGCGTTGTAAAGCCACCCGGCCGCGATCGGCCGCGACCGCCGGGTTCGCAACGACGCGGCGCACCGGCATGGGCAGAACCAGTTCGATGGTATCCCCCGCCCTCCATGAGCGGCTCAATGCCACATAGCCTTTGTCAAGTTGGATGGGCACCGGCTTTCCGTTGACCTTCAGAACGACCGGCTCGTGATTGGTGTCCTCGAAACGGTACAGGTCGGTCGGCATCGCCTCATTGCGCGCCCAGCCCGGAACGCGAACGTGGATGGTGAAGTCGCGGCTCGCTTCCGGCGTCACGGTGATCCTCACGGCACCGTCCCACGGATAGCGCGTCTCCTGGACGACCTTCACGCTCCCGCCATCCATGCTGACGTCGGCCGTGCTGCCGACATAGAGATTCACGTACAGGTTGTCGCCCTGCTGCGCATAGACGTATCCAGGCACGGAGGCAAGGAAGCGCGTGATGTTCCCCGGGCAGCACGCGCAGCCGAACCACGGGCTGCGCTCATACTGGCCGGCCGATTCGAGCGGGTTGGGATAGAAGAACGCTTTGCCATTGAGCGAGACGCCCGAAATCAGGCCGTTGTAGAGAGTCCGTTCCAGAACGTCGATGTACCTTGCGTCGGCGTGCAGCAGGAACAGGCGAAGGTTCCAGAAATCGTTGCCGATGGCGGCGCAGGTTTCGTTGTACGCGGTCAGGTTCGGCAACTCGTAGTCCTTGCCGAAGGCCTCGCCCTCCGACGTGGCGCCGATCCCGCCCGTGATGTAGAGCTTCTTACCGGCCACGTTCTCCCACAGCCGGTCGATGGCGTGAATGTAGCGCTCGTCGCCCGTCAGTGCCGCGACATCGGCGATGCCTGAATACATGTAGGTGGCCCGCACGGCGTGACCGACGGCCTCGGTCTGGTCCACCACCGGCATGTGCGCCTGATTGTACATTTCGCCGCCGCCGCGCGAATCCAGCAGAAACTTGGCCAGGTTCAAGTACCCCCCGTCGCCGCTCACGCGGTAGAGCTTCACCAACCCCATCTCGGCGATCTGGTGCCCTGGCCAGATCACCTGCTTGCCGGGACCGAAGGTGGCCTCCAGCAGGTTCGCGGTCCGCAGCGCGATGTCGAGCAGCTGCCGCTTGCCGGTAGCTTGGTAGTAAGCCACGGCGGCTTCGTAGAGATGGCCCAGGTTGTAGAGCTCGTGGCTCAGCACCTCTTCCTTCTCCCAGCGCTTGGCGCCGGACCAGGGATGCGGATGCACCGGGTCGATGGTGCGCGTGGTGTACAAGTAGCCGTCCGGCTCCTGAGCCGCGCCGATCTTGGCGATCAGGCCGTCGACGTAGGCCTCGAGCTTCGGATCGGGCACGACGCTCAGCGTGTATGAGGCTCCTTCGATCACCTTGTAGACGTCGGTGTCGTCGAAGGGATAGCCGGGAGGGGTCTTGTCCTTGAGCGTCTCTCCCCGCAACACCGCGGCGGCCCGCTCAAAGTTGTAGAGTCGCCCGGTCTCTTCGCACTTCTTGAATGCGAAGGGAATGGTGACCTTTCGGTTGGTCTCGATGCGTGGCAGCCAGAAGGAGTCGTGGAAGTGCACGGCCGTAAACGGAACGGGCTTGACCGGGTAATCCCGCGAAAGTAGTGCCGGCGCATCGCGAGCCAGGAGCAGGGCCGGCATTGCGCCAAGAAAGACGAGCGCTCGGAATGATTTCATGGTCCTCAGGACGACTATAAATCAAGGTCAGGGCCATAGTCAACACAATTATTGGAATCGCTTCCACTACTATGTATTATGCATATAGCTATGTTTTGCTACCGGTATATGGAATTGCTTTCATCTGGGCCACGGCAGGGAGGCCTTCCCCCCCTGCCGCGTACCCAGCCGGACCTAGAACGTAACCTTGGCGCCGATCTGCCACCAGCGCGGGAGCTGCTGCGATAACGCCTTCCCGAACGTGGCATCCACCGGGTTGGCGTCCACATTGGTCAGATTCGGCCGGTTGAAGATGTTGTAGAACTCGAACCGCAACTGGAAGTTGATGTTCTCGCGGATGCGGTTGTCCTTGTAAAAGGACACGTCCGTCTCGGCGAAGTCAGGTTCCCGGAACTGGTTCGACTTCTCGCTGCCCTCGGCGCCGAACGTGGCTGGAGCCGTGAACTGGCCGGGGGCGAAGATCCCGCCGAGGAACGCGCTGCGCGTGGTCCCCTGGGTGTAATTCTGGACGTCCGGATAGTCGAAGTTGTCGCCATCCGCGTTGTAGTCGCCGCTCCCCGGAGCGTATCCGATGAACTTGCCGCTCGCGTCTTTGAGCGGAGCGAACGGCGCCGTGTTCACGACGGTGAAGGGGTATCCGCTCTGGTAAATGCTGGTGCCGCTGACTCCCCATCCTCCCGTCGCATGGCCTATCAGGCCCTTGCCCTGGTTCAGGCCCTGAATCGAGTAATTGAGAGTGAGCGAGAAGCGGTTCGGCACATCCCAGGGCGAGGGCCCGTAATACTGCGCGGGGTTGATGGCCGTGGGGTATTGGCCCGCATCGTCCTTGGAGCTCGATCGCGTGTAGGACGCATCGAGGAACCCGCGCGTGAACCGGCCCCGGAAGTCGAATACCACACCCTGGTAGTTGGCGTAGCGGTTGTTGTCCGAGTACGTGATGGCGCCGAAGCTGGGATTCAGGCGCGTCGGCGACAGGCTGTTGTGCGTGATCAAGTCGCCCGGCATCTCGTTGATGTCCACCCCGTAGCTGACGATCCCGGCCAGGTTGTTGTTGCCAACCAGACTGTCGGTGTGCGACCCGGAATACCCCACGCTGGCCGTGAACCCCCTGCCGATCCGCCGCTCCAGGGTGACCGCCCAGATCACGGCTCGCGGAGATTTCAGATTCGGGTTGATGCCGCCGATGGGGAAGTTCAGGCCGGGG
>DATNLV010000001.1:0-6735 GCA_035602665.1 Bryobacteraceae bacterium
ATGTGCTTGGGGTGTGTGCGATACACTGTCACTGCCACTCTCGTCGGTCGACTCGACGGGGCGAGAGATACGGGCGTGATCCGCGACAAGGATGGCAAGTTCGTGGGTGTGAACGGGTTCGGAAATCTGAACAATTACAGCGCTCGACTCGTCCTGGAGTCGGTTTCTGACGTGACTGCTCAAGAAATCGACTATGCCAAGAATGCTGCCGCGACCAAGGACGATACACAGCGGGAGTCGGCAGGTGGAGATCCTGTTGCCGCCGCCCATCAGAGTGCCCGCGCCTTCAGCCCCGGCAGTGCAGCGGCGAACGAAGTGGAGAGAGCGGCAGCGGCCTACGGCAAAGAGGGCGACGATAACGGCGTAGAAGTCGGGTTTGGCACCCCCAATGAAGTATCGAAGAACGATGGCCCGAAAGGTGATCACAACTCGCCGGATGGCCTGCTGTTTAACTGCACGTTCAACATGGAGAGACTCAAGGGCGAAGCGCTGACGCGAGCCATATCACATGTTGGCACGCACATCGCCGACATCCGGGATTCGAAGTCGATGGTCACGACCGAGAACCCTTACGGACTTGAACATCATGCTTGGGAAACCACCGTGCTGAGTGCGATCGGAAGCGGGCAGAAGACGCTCACTTTGCCCGGAGGTTATCTGGTGTGGAATTCCGCCTGGCCAGAATCGGATCGCAGCAAGATGGTGGAAGCGGCAATCTCGAAGTTCCTGGTAGATTGGGAGTCCCTCATCAGCACGACACAGCAATAGGTCCGATCCTGCCTAACGAGACTCTCGGTAATCACCTGGGAATCCGAATGGTCCGGGAGTCGCTGCGGCACGCGGCCACGATGGTGCACGGCGGACCACACGCTTGATGGGCCTCCAACAGCGACGCACCGGCTCGGTACCGAAGCGCCAGAGTGAGCGCCGGGTACTCCGCAGGCATTGCAGGTGTGTCAAAGAGATCCCGCTCCAAGACGATCGCGCCCTAATCACGCGCCACACGGGAACTGGCGAGTGCATGGTCAACCTGGCGAGAAACGCCCGATGCTTCCCTGCGGCTGCGGGGCCGCGGGAATGGCCCCGGCGCGGACACACCACTGTGGTCTGCTCATGTCGGCCGTGAGGCCAGAAATGAAACTGAGGCTTAGTTGGGAAAACCGGCGGGGCCGTCGCCGGCAGGCAGATGATGCCGTCCGTCTCGCAACGGACAACCACGGGCCGGGCGCCTGGGGCTCCCGGCCCCATCCCTCTTAACGCCTGTGGTCCTTGCCGAATTCGTGGACTTTGTAGTGGTTGCGGAAGTTGCCATGGTCGCCATATTCCCACACGTCGCCACTCTGCGTGTCGAAGAACGCGTGGTTGCCGCCGCTGTACGAGAATTGGATATGGCCGAAGTTGCCGTCCGCCCTGGCGGCCTGGGGTTGAAACATCGGTTGTAATACGATCACCGCAAGAAAAACAGCGATGAGCGTGAAGATCACCTTCGTGTAAAGGTCAGTACGCATGTGGGAATCTCCAAGTTTTCTGCAGATTGGGGGAAGTCGCAGCCTGCCCGGCCAGGACTTCCGCTTTGCATCCCGTCTGGGATCCAGTGTGATGCCAACTCATCCGCGCCCTTCCGACTGTTTACTTCGCCGCCGCCCCCCCTCTCCGGTTGGCAAGGAGAGTGCTGCGATCCGGCACACCATCGCCTGGAGCAGTCGCTCGGTCATCACACACAAAGCAAATTGGGGACCAAAGCGTAAGTATTGGAAAAACGAGCTAAACGTCGCGGGCTCCCGCAGGTCGCGAGGTGCAACTCCTGCCGTCTATCAGGCAAGAAGTGCCGTTCCCGGTTGAAGGCCTTCGGGGCGGCTGGCGACTTCCAGCCTCCGAGGTGGTGCTCCCACCCAGCGGGTCGCCCACCACCACGCGCAGGCTTTCAGGCCCCGTTATCGGGATATACTACAGACTGCGGCAGAAGTCTGATGTACACACGCCGAGATTGGATCATTGGTGCCGGCTCCCTGGGCCTTGCGAGCTTGTTGCCGGCCTCCGCAGTCCCTGCAACGGATTGGCCGCAGTTTCGCGGCTCCGATCGCACGAACATCTCCAAGGAGACTGGACTCGCGCGTAAGTGGCCTGCCGCGGGGCTCAAACCCTTGTGGTCCGTGCCGGTCGCGCAGGGCTATGCGGCCGCTGCTATCGTCGCCGGCCACGTCTACCACCACGACTACGACGAAAAGAAGGCGGAGTGGTGCGTCAACTGCCGGGCCCTGGCGGATGGCAAGCTGATCTGGCAGTTCCGCGAGGCCCGCGAGATTCGTCCCAACCACGCCATCACGCGCACCGTCCCGTGCGTGGACGGCAGGTTCGTCGTGTCGCTCGATCCCAAGGCCGTGCTGCATTGCCTGGACGCCCGGACCGGCAAGCAGCTTTGGCGCAAGAGCCTGGTCACGGAATACAAGGCCGCGATTCCGCCCTGGTACAACGGGCAGAACCCGCTGATCGAAGAGGACCGCATCATCATCGCGACCGGCGGCGACGCCATCCTGGTGGCGCTCGATAAAGCCACAGGTAAGGAAATCTGGCGCACGCCGAATCCTGGGAAGCTGCAGATGTCGCACTGCTCCGTCATGCCCGCCGTGCTAGGCGGAGTCAGGCAGTATCTTTACGGCACGCTCAACGGTCCGCTGGGCGTCTCCGTCAAGGATGGCAAACTGCTCTGGCAGTTCCAGCGCAAGTTCAATGTGGCGGTGGCGCCGTCGCCGATCGCTGTGGATCTCGAGCGCGTCTTCATGACCGGCAGCTACGACGCGGGATGCGTCATGGTCCGCGTCCGGCGCACGGGCGACGCCTTCAAGGCCGAAGCCGCGTTCGACATGAAGAATAACGAGTGGAACTCAGAGGTGCACACGCCCGTTGTCTATAAGGGCCACATGTTCGCGATCGGCAAGAAGAAGCGCGGCCTGTTCACCTGCCTCGATTTCGACGGCAACCAGGTCTGGACCAGCGAAGGGAAGTCCAGCTTCGGCCTCGGAAGCTTTCTGCTGGCCGATGGTATGTTCTTCGCGCTGGACGGCGATTCCGGCAAGCTGCGGCTCATCGAGGCCAGCACCGCGGGGTACAACGAACTGGCCAGCGCGCAGGTGCTCGCAGGGCAGGAAGTCTGGGCTCCCATGGCTCTGTCGGGTGGCAAGCTGGTCCTCCGGGATTTGACCAAGATGGTGTGCGTCGACGTAAGAGGGTGATGTATGCAGTACCACCAGCTCCAAGCAATCGGTGGTTTCAAGACGGCGATTCGCGGCCTGGCCACTGACCGGCAGGGCTTGCTCTACGCCGCTGGCGATTCCGAAATCAAGGTCTTCGACACGGCGGGCCGCCTGCGACGGCAGTGGGCGACCGCGCGGCCTGGGCACTCGGTCGGCGTAGCGGACGACGGTTCCGTGTATGCGGGCGAGGAAGGCCAGATCGAGATTTTCGACAGCGCGGGAAAGCCACTGCGCGTCTGGCGCCATACCGGGATGCAGGGGCGCATCACCGCGATCGGCTTCCTGAAAGACGGCGTGCTGGCGGCCGACACCGCCGACCGCGCCATCCGGCGCTTCGACCGTGACGGCACGTTCCTGAACAAGATCGGCAAGGACAATCCGGTCAACGGATTCCTCATTCCGAACGGCGTGCTCGATTTCGCGGTGGACGCGCAAGGCGTCATCTGGGCCGCGAACCCCGGGAAGCATCGAGTGGAGCGCTACTCGCCGGAGGGCGCGCTGCTCGGGCACATCGGACGGTTCGACGGCAACGATCCCGCCGGCTTCACCGGCTGCTGCAATCCGACCAACATCGCGGTGAGCGACCGCATCTACGTCACCGAGAAAGCCGTGCCGCGCGCCAAGGCGTACGACTTCAGCGGCCGGCTGCTGGCCGTGATCGCCAGCGACGTCTTCGACGCGAACGTAAAGAACATGAGCATCGCGGCCGGCCCCGGCGGGCGCGTGTACGTGGTGGACACGGTGAAACTGGCCATCCTGGCCTTCGAGGTGGCATCGTGAGCGACATCACCAGGCGCGATTGGTTCCGCGGCACGGTCCTGGCGGCCATGGGCGGCGGCGCTCTGTTCCTCGCGCGGAAGGCCAACGGACAAGTTGTCTGGCAGGTGGACGCGTCCCGCTGCGTCAATAGCCGGCTGGGCGAGGTGGGCGGCGAAGCGTGCAATCTGTGCACCACCGAGTGTGTGGTCGCCCTGTCCGCGGTTCGGGCGGTGAACGAGTATTCCAGGTGCGGCCGCTGCAATATCTGCCCGGCGTATTTCAACATCACCAGCGCGGTGGACGAACGCGGATATCCCAGCGAGAAGCTCTGCCCGCGCGACGCCATTGCGCGCAAGCCGATCGGCAAGGTCGATCCCGAAGATCCCGCCAACAATTTTTACGAGTACGTGATCGATGAATCGAAGTGCGACGGTTGCGGCAAGTGCGTCATGAAATGCAAGGAGCCTCTGGGGCTGGGCTCGATCGTCCTGAGAGTCCGGCATGACCGGTGCGTGAACTGCAACCACTGCGCGATTTCGGAGAAGTGTCCCAAGGACGCACTGCGGCAGCTTCCCGTGGGGCAGGCGCTGGGATGAATACTGTGCGGGCGGCGATCCTGGTATTGTTCGCCGCTTCCTGCGGGCCGGTTGCGCTCGCCCAAGCGATTGACTATCAGCGGCCGGTCCAGACCGCGCCCCAGCAGGACACCATCGGCGGCGGGTACAAGACTCCGCCCGTGCAGAAGCCGCTGCCGCGAGATGCCTGGCTGCAGTTGCTCGACGTGACGCTTCTGGGGCTTGTTACGGGAGGGGCGGTCTGGCTGGTGCTCGAGCGCCGCTCACGCAAAGCCCTGGGCTGGCTGTCGCTCGGGTCGCTGGCTTACTTCGGCTTCTATCGCGAGGGCTGCATCTGCCCCATCGGCTCGATTCAAAACGTCGCGGTGGCGCTCACGGATCCGCGCTACTCCATCCCCATGGTGGCGACGGCGGTGTTTTTCATTCCGCTGGTTGTGGCCCTGTTCTTCGGGCGCGCCTTCTGCGGCGGCGTTTGTGCGATCGGCGCGATTCAGGATCTGGTGGTTTTGAAACCGATTCAGACGCCTCGGCGGCTGGACCGCGTCCTGGGGCTGCTCAAATACGTGTACCTTGGGCTCGCGATCGTTTTCGCCGTGCGGCCCGCCCTGGGGCGCGATTTTGTGATCTGCCGGTTTGATCCGTTCGTTGGCTTCTTCCGGCTTAGCGGCGCGCCGCACATGCTCATCCTCGGCGGCGCTTTTCTGGTTGTGGGCATGTTCGTGGGACGGCCGTACTGCCGCTACCTGTGTCCCTACGGAGTCCTTCTCAACTGGTGCACGCGCCTGGCGCGCCGCGGCGTGACGATCACGCCCGACAAAGAACTGGACTGCGGCCTCTGCACCGGCTCTTGCCCCTTCGGCGCCATCGACAAGATGCGCGCGGTCCGCAGAGAATGCCTCTACTGCGCGCGCTGCTACAAGGCGTGCCCGGTGCCCGTGGGGCGGACCCCCCGGTCCGCGCGGGTCCCCCTGGACCCGCAGGTGGGGGCCCGGTCGTGACCCTATATCGGCGAGCGGCGTGGGCAGCGGGGCTTCTGGTGGCCGCGTGTGTGGTCTTTCTGCTGGCCGATTACTTAGTGGCCGCCGCGCGGGCTCCGCGCGAGGCCGGCCTCGTCAAATCTCTTCAGGAGCAGGTGAAGGCCGACGCTTCTCTGGCGCCGAGGCTGGCTGCCGAGCAGAAGAGGATCACCGAGGCGCGCATTGGCCGCAAGCTACGGGACCGCTGGCTCGCTTGGGCTCTGATCGTTGCCGCCGGCGCGTTCCTCGCTTGCGCGAAGCGAGCCATCACAGCACGCCAACCGCTTGCTCCCGCGCGCGGCTCCGTACCGAGCCGCGACCGCCAGGGAGCGGTTTCGCGACCCATCAACGAACCGCCGCCACTGGACCTCTCGTTCGTCGACACCGCGATCGCGCTTCACGGACGCGGCCGGGAATCTGCCATTCCGCTGCTGCAGGCGATGCAGACCCACTATCGATACCTCCCCGACGAGGCGTTGCGCCGCATCTGCGAGCTCACCGACGTCACGCCTGCGCAGATCGCCGGCACATCGTCCTTCTACGCCCAGTTCCGCCGCTCGCCGGTGGGCAAGCACGTCGTCCGTGTCTGCCATGGAACGGCATGCCATGTCAGCGGAGCGCGGCAGATCACCGAGGAACTGCGGCGCTATCTCGCCATCCCCGAGGGCGCCGATACCGACCCATCGCGAACGTTCACCGTAGACGAAGTCGCGTGCCTGGGATGTTGCAGCCTCGCTCCGGTCCTCATGGTGGACGGCCACACCGCCGGCAGGCTCACTCCCGCGACCGCTCGCAATGCGCTCGAGCCCTTCGAGCAGCGGGAGACGGCATGAACCGGCGCGCCGTCGAGATTCGCGTCGGACTGGGTTCGTGCGGCGTAGCCAGTGGCGCCGAAGCCGTGCGCGATGCGCTCGCGCGCGAGGGCGCGGTCGTGAAAGCCGTCGGCTGCAATGGCATGTGCCATCGCGAGCCGATCGTCGAGGTGGTGGAACCGGGCGGCAGGCGCACGCTCTACGGCAATGTGGATGCACCCGCGGCGCGGCTGATTGCACGGCGGCACATCCGGCGGTGGCGGTTCTTCCAGGCGGACCCGCCGGCTCCTCTCGACGCGCCCGAGTTCCTCGAAAAGCA
>DATNLV010000031.1:0-14967 GCA_035602665.1 Bryobacteraceae bacterium
GTTAACGCGCTCGAAAGCTGTGGCGGATGCGGAACTACAGCGCACTGTGCGGTCTGCGGTTCTTTCCGCGCCATCGTGGACGCCCAGTTGGGTTATGGGCAGACGCAGATCTGCCTGATGGTGCGCCGCACGGAAGGCGGAGACGAGTCCGTGCCGCTCGAGGTTTGGGCCGCGCCGCTCGAAGTCTCCGGACAGCGCCTCACTTTGGTTTGCCTGACCAGCGCGGCGGACCGGTTGCTTCGCGATCGTCTTGATCTGGCCGTGCTTCCGCGGGCGATGGCTTTGGTGGCGGAAACGGAGGCGCTCACGCGCGCTGCCGCCGATGACGCGAGCACTCCCGACGCCCGCCGCCGGTCGTTGAGCCTGCTCGAGGCCGCCTCCAAGCGGCTCTCGGACGTGGTTCACGCGCCGGGTGAACTGGCCAAGGCCGAGGCCGGAGAACTGGTTGTCACGCCAAGCGTGGTTTCCGCGCGCGAACTGCTCTCCGGCGCGGCCGGGGAGCTGGCTTTCGGCGGCGGCCCGGGAATCCGATTGGAGTCGTCCCAAGAGGACGCCGTGATTGAAACCGATCCCGACCTGGCGCGGAAGGTTCTGGCACAGCTTCTGCTCAATGCGACCGAAGCATCTCCCCCGTTGGGAGGCACCAGCGCCGGCCTTCGGCTCTCGGCGGCGCACGTCGATTTCTGGGTCCACAATCCCGGCGAGATGGCGCGAACGGTCCAGCTTCAAGTGTTCTCGCGCGGCTTCTCGACCAGGGGTCCAGGCCGCGGATACGGAACCTATCAGGCCAGGCTTGTGACGGAGCGGTACTTGGGAGGTTCGTTGAAGTTCCGCTCGGCTGCCGGGGAGGGCACGACGTTCACCGTCCGCCTACCCCGCGCCGGGGGCAGCACGAAAGGACGTACATGATTAGCGCCGGCATCATTGTTACCGCTCCGGAGTTCCGGAGACAGATTGTCGATTCGCTGAAGTCCATGGGCGTGCGAATCGAGTTCGCCGTGGAGAGCATCGCCGGCCAGGCGCACCTGACGGCATCCACTAACCCGGACCTTCTGGTGCTCGATTTCAGCCAGCCGGGCATGCCGGGAGTCATGGCGGAGATCCGGTCGCTCGAAGCGCCGGTCGCGGTCATCGCGGTCCACCACCTGGGCGAGGCGGAGTCGATCCTGACGGCGCTGCGCCTCGGCGCGCGCGAGTTCCTCTGGCCACCGCTGAACGAGAAGGCGCTAGCCGGCGCGGTCCGGTCCATCGAAGCCGAGAAGACACGGCGTGACGCACGGCGCCAGGCGGCCACCTCGGTGGGCTTCCTCGCGCCCGCGGGCGGATGCGGCGCCACCACCATCGCCTGCCATTTGGCCGCCGACCTGCGGCGCTCCGGAGCGGGCCAGGTGGGTCTGCTGGATTTCGACCTCGCCGCGGGAATGGCCGGGTTCTGGTTTGGGACCGCCGCAAACTACTCCGTTCTCGATGCCGTGCACAATCTCGGCCGCATGGACACCAGCCTTTGGAAGGGCCTGGTCTCCGCCGTGCAGCCGCAACTGGACGTGCTGGCCGCGCCGGCCGAGATTCCGCTCGGCGGCCTGCCAGGGGCGCGCGATTTCGCCGGGGTCCTGACCTATGCGCGCTGTCAGTATGACTGGATCGTCGCGGATCTGGGATCCAACCTGACTGCGGTTTCGGTGGCGCTCATCGAAGGTTTGGATGCCCTCTACCTGGTGACCACACCCGACGTGTCGTCGCTGCTGCAGACCCGCAGGATCGCCCAGAAGTTGATTCATCTCGACTATCCCAAAGAAAAGATGAAGATACTGGTGAGCCGCGTCCAGAAGGGCCAGGTCGTGTATCCCGACGACCTCAAGAACATGATCGGTCTTCCCGTGGAGGCGGCCTTTCCCAGCGACAACCAGGAAATCGCGGAAGCCCACGCATCGGGCCGGCTCATGGCGCCCAAGTCGGATTTCGGAAAGCGCATCGCGCAGCTCTCGGCTACACTCACCGGCAAGACGATCGAGGAAACGAAGCCTTCCCGGTTCTCAATGTTCCGCCTGCGGTCGCAAGAAGCCTAGTGCTCCGGCCGCCAGGTCCGCTCCCTTACTGTCGCGGTTCGGTGCCAGCACGGAAGCGCGCGCGTCAGCAAGCGGACGAAACGGACCACACGGTCGAAGGCTTAGCCGCCCAGCGGCTCTCACATCCTAGTACCGCGAGCGCCTGAGTACCAGAAATAAACTCCGACCTAGGGTCAAACTCCGTGCATCCAGACCGTTTTGGGTGCATCATTAAGGGGGGTTAATTGTGACGAATCCTGTTCCCCTCCCGATGAGCGAGCGCGCGCCCGCAGCCACGGTCCAGGCGCAAGCCGACCTTCTGGCCGTGGTCAGTCTGCTTGATCGCATCCTCGACGCCGTTCCTTCAATGGCCATGCTGCTCAACCCGCAGCGGCAGATCGTGCTGGCCAACCGGCGTCTGCTGGAATTCGCGGGCGCCAGGGGGCCCCAGGAGGTGATCGGGCTCCGATTCGGCGAGATCCTGGAATGCGCGCGAGCGCTCGAAAGCGAAGGCGGATGCGGGACCACGCCTGGCTGCGCGGCTTGCGGCTCGCTCCATGCGACTCTGGACGCACAGTTGGGCCATGCGGAGACGCAGGTTTGCCTGATGATGCGGCACGCCGCCGAAGGAGACCGGGCGCTGGATTTGGAAGTCTGGGCCGCGCCGGTCGATATCTCAGGCCAGCGGTTCACGCTAGTCTGCCTGAGTGACGCCCGGAACCGCTTGCTGCGCGAACGGCTGGAGCGGGGCATTCTCCCGCAGGCGAAAGCGGTGGCAATCGAAATGGACGCACTGGCGCGCGCCTCCGGGGATGACGGCTCGACCGAGGAGGCCCGGCGGCAGGCTCTGGGCTTGCTGCAATCCGCGTCGAAGCGATTCGTCCGGATGGCCCAGGCGCACAGCGATCTCGCCGCCGCCGAGAGCGGCCAGCTGGCCGTGATGCGCCGCGCTGTCTCCGCGCGGGAGTTGCTTTCTGAGACCACCGGCGGGCCGGAGATCCGGTTGGAGACACCGGCCGAAGATGCCTTGGTGGATACCGATCCCGCACTGGCCGGGGGGGCGCTCCGCGAGATCCTGTTGAACGCGCTGCAGGCCGCACCGCCCGAAAGCGTGACGGCCGGTTACCGGGTTTCGGAAACACACGTTGAGTTCTGGGTGCGCAATCCGGGCGAGATGGCGCGCGCCGTTCAGTTGCAGGTTTTTTACCGCGCCTTTTCGACGCGCGCGGCCGGCCGGGGATACGGCGCCTACTTCGCCAAGCTGGTCACGGAGCGGTACCTGGGGGGCTCCCTCTCGTTCCGCTCCCAAGCCGTGGAAGGCACGACGTTCACACTTCGGCTGCCGCGAGCTCTCAAAGAACAGGAGGTGCCGCATGCTTAGCGCTGGCATCGTAGTCACCGATCCGGAATTCAGGAATCGCATTGTGCATGGCCTGCAGTCCCTGGGTGTGCGTGTCGCATTCGACAAGGAGGACCTGACGAGCCTGGCGCACCGGGAACTTGCCGTGCTTCCCGACCTGCTGGTGCTCGACTTCAGCCAGCCCGCGATGCTGGCCGTCATGGCCGGTCTCAAGACGGCGGGAGCGCCGGTCGCGGTGATCGCGGCTCACGGGCTGCGCGAACCGGAGTCGATCCTGACAGCGATCCGGCTGGGCGCGCGGGAGTTCCTCTCGCCGCCGCTGAACGAACCGGTGCTGGCCGAAGTTGTCCGATCCATCGACAGTGAGAAGACCGAGCGCGAGGCGCGAGGCCGGATGGCCCGCGTGGCCGGCTTCCTGGCGGCTACTGGCGGATGCGGGGCCAGCGTCATCGCCTGCCATACAGCGGCCGAGCTGCGCCGCTCGGGCGCGGGACGGATCGGTCTGATCGACTTCGACCTGGCCTCGGGCGTGGCCGGCTTCTGGTTCGGCGCCGACGGCACTTACTCGGTCGTCGATGCCATGCACAATCTGAGTTCGATGGACGCGAGCGTCTGGAAGACCTTCGTCTCCAGCCCCCATCCGCAACTGGATGTGCTGGCCGCCCCGGCCGCGATTCCGCTGGGCGCCTTGCCCGGTGCGCGCAGCTTCACCGGCGTGTTGAGCTATGCGCGCTCGCAGTATGACTGGGTGGTGGCCGACCTGGGGGCGCAACTCACGCCCGTCTCGCTGGCCCTGGCCGAGGAGCTGGACTCCCTGTTCCTGGTGGCCACTCCGGACGTGGGTTCACTGCTTCAGGCGCGCCGGATTATCCAAAAGCTGCTCCAGCTCAACTATCCCAGGGAGAGGCTGAGGCTCCTGGTGAGCAGGGTCCCGCAGGGCCAGGTGGTTTCCGCCCAGGACCTGAAGAGCATGCTGGGCCTGCCGATGGAAGGTGCCTTTCCGAACAACAGCCTGGAAATCGCGAACGCGCACGCATCGGGGCGGCTTATGGCGCCCACCTCGGATTTCGGGAGGCGCATCGCACAGCTCTCCGTCAGGATGAGCGGGAGAACGGCGGAGGAGACGGAGGCGAAGCCTTCCCGGTTCTCGATATTCCGGCTGCGCGCGCAGGAAGCGTAGGGAGTGGGGCAGCTCTCCAGAGCTGCGCCGGACGTCCACGTCCGGCTTCTTTCGGTTCGCTGAATCGGGCGGAGGCCGGTCAGCCCTAGTCGGCGACGGGCTGGGCCGTTGTGGCCAGGACCCGGGCGTGGTCGTCTTTGACCTCGAGCCAGCCGCCTTCGACCCGGAGCGAGCGCTGGTGGCCGCCCGCGGTGTAGCTCAGGACGCCGGAACCCAACTCGGAAAGCAGCGCCGCGTGGCCGGGCAGGATACCCACGTAGCCGTTGGCGGCCGGAATCTGCGCGTCGCTGACGTTCTCGCGCACCATCAGCCGCTCCGGCGTCGCCACTTCCAGCAGAAACGTATCCGCCATGGGGCTAAGCCGTCGCCTTGTACTGCTCGGCGCGTTCGAGCACGTCCTCGATGGTCCCTTGCATGTAGAACGCCTGCTCGGGGATCTCGTCGTGCTTGCCCTGGACAATTTCCTTGAAGCCACGGATCGTGTCCGCGAGCTTCACGTATTTGCCCTTCAAGCCGGTGAACTGCTCCGCCACGTGGAAGGGCTGCGACAGATACCTTTGCAGCTTGCGCGCTCGCGCGACGATCACTTTGTCGTCGTCCGAGAGCTCGTCGATGCCGAGGATGGCGATGATGTCCTGAAGGTCCTTGTAGCGCTGCAATACCTGCTTGACCTGCTGCGCCACGTTGTAGTGCTCCTCGCCCACCACGCGCGGGTCCAGAATGCGCGAGGTGGAGGCCAGCGGATCGACAGCCGGGTAGATGCCCAACTGGACGATCTCGCGCGACAGGTTGGTGGTGGCGTCCAGGTGGGCGAAGGTGGTGGCGGGCGCCGGGTCGGTGTAATCGTCCGCGGGCACGTAGATCGCCTGCACCGACGTGATCGACCCCTTCTTGGTGGACGTGATGCGCTCCTGCAACTCGCCCATTTCGGTGGCCAGGTTGGGCTGATAGCCGACCGCGGACGGCATGCGGCCGAGCAACGCCGAAACCTCCGAGCCGGCCTGGGTGAAACGGAAAATGTTGTCGATGAAGAGCAGCACGTCCTTGCCCTCTTCATCGCGGAAGTACTCGGCCACGGTCAGCGCCGAAAGGCCCACGCGAAGGCGCGCTCCGGGCGGCTCGGTCATCTGGCCATAGATCAGCGCGCAGCGGGACTTGGTGAAGTCGTGGATATCGATCACGCCCGATTCCTGCATATCGAGCCACAGGTCGTTGCCCTCGCGCGTGCGCTCGCCGACGCCGCCGAACACCGAGATGCCGCCGTGCTGCAGGGCGATGTTATTGATCAACTCCATGATGATGACGGTTTTGCCGACGCCCGCGCCGCCGAACAGGCCGATCTTGCCGCCGCGCAGATAAGGCTCGAGAAGGTCGATGACCTTGATTCCGGTCTCGAAGGCCTGAAGCTCGGTGGACTGGTCGTCGAAAGCCGGCGCCGTGCGGTGGATGGGCGCATACTTCTTGGCATTGACGGGGCCCATATGGTCCACCGGCTCGCCGATGACGTTGATGACGCGCCCCAGCACCTCCGGGCCCACCGGCACTTCCACGGGATGCCCCAGGCTTTCGGCCTTCATGCCGCGCACCAGGCCGTCGGTGGGCTGAAGCGCGATGGTGCGCACGCGGCCCTCTCCGATGTGCTGCGCCACCTCGACGATGATGCTGATCGGAGACGGGCAATCGAACCCCTCGCCGGTGATCCGCACCGCGGTGTTGATGACCGGGATCTCGCCCTCGGCGAACTGGATGTCCACCGCCGGTCCGGCCACCTGAATCACGTGACCGGTGCTGACCCCCGCCGAGCTTTGCGCGCCGTTCTGTGCCATTTGATCTCCTTGGCTAGAGTCGATGGTCGATAGCCGATGGTCGATGGTGCTTGCCGTCGGCCATCAACTGTCTACCAGGGACCCTGCATTTCAAACTACGGTCGATTGCCGCTAGCTCCTGGTGTTTGCCATCGGCCATCGACCATCAACCATCCACCACTACTTCACTCCTGCGCCGCCGTGGCGCCGCTGACCACCTCGATCAACTGGTTGGTGATGCTCGACTGGCGCACGCGGTTCATGTGCAGCGTCAGCTTGTCGATCATCTCGCCGGCGTTGGAGGTGGCCGCGTCCATGGCGGTCATGCGCGCCGCCAGCTCCGCCGCCGCGGATTCGAGCATGGCCTGATACACCGAGATCTCGACGTAGCGCGGCAGCAGCGATCCGAGCAGTTCCGCCGGCGGCTGCTCATAGATGTAATACCCGCCAGAGCCCGCGGCCGGCAACTCGACCGGCAGCACGCGCGCCAGCGTTACCTTCTGCGACAGGATGCTCTTGAACTCGTTGCAGAGCAGATAGACCGCGTCGACCTCGTTCCGCTCGAAGGCGCCGCCGATCTCTTGGGCGACGGCGACCGCGTCGGCATAGGTGGGCTTCTCCGAGATGCCGGTGCGCTCGGCCAGGACCGTGGCCCCCCGCTTGCGCCAGAAATCGCGGCCCTTGCGCCCCAGCAGGTCCATGTGGACCGCGGCCGAGGCGTGCTCTCTGATGAACTGTTGCGAGGCCTTTATGAGGTTGGTGTTGAAAGCGCCGGCCAGGCCGCGGTCGGAGGTGACCAGCACCAGCAGAACCCGCTGCTCGGGCCGCCGCGCCAGCAGGGGATGGCCTTCCGCGGTCTCGTCGCCGGCCACCGCGCCGGCGAGATCGCCCAGGACCTGGCGGAACATCGCGGCGTATGGCCGGGCCGCAATCACGCGGTCCTGCGCGCGGCGGAGTTTCGCCGCCGACACCATCTTCATCGCCTTGGTGACCTGCTGCGTGCTCTTGACCGAGCGTATGCGGCGCCGCAGATCGATCAAACTGGGCATCGGGTCAGCTCCGGGCCCCAGCGGCGGCGTTCTGGGACCGCTCGCTCATGAACCTCTCTTTGAATTCCTTGATGGCCGCCTGCAGATCGGTGCGCAAGGCGTCGTTCAGCTGCTTCTCCTCGCGAATCCGCTGCAACAGGCCGGGGTGGGCGTTCTCGACGAACTTCATCAGCTCGCTCTCGAACTTCCGGCACTCTTCCACCGGCAGGTCGTCCAGGAAAGCGTTGGCGCCGGCGAACAGGATGAGGATCTGCTTCTCCACCGGCAGGGGCTGGTATTGGGGCTGCTTCAGGACCTCGGTCAGCCGGCGGCCGCGGGCCAACTGCGCCATGGAAACCTTGTCCAGATCGGAGCCGAACTGCGCGAAGGCCGCCAGGCCGCGGTACTGCGCCAGGTCCAGGCGCAACGTCCCCGCCACCTGCCGCATGGCCTTGATCTGCGCGCTGCCGCCCACGCGGCTCACCGAGAGGCCGACGTCGATGGCCGGGCGCACGTTGGAGTTGAACAGATCCGTATCCAGGTAGATCTGGCCGTCGGTGATGGAGATGACGTTCGTCGGGATGTAGGCCGAAACGTCGCCGGCTTGGGTTTCGATGATGGGCAGAGCGGTGAGCGACCCGCTATTCAGCTCCTTCGAGAGCTTCGCGGCGCGTTCGAGCAGGCGGCTGTGGAGGTAGAACACGTCGCCGGGATACGCCTCGCGACCGGGCGGGCGACGAAGCAGCAGCGAGATTTCGCGATAGGCCGCGGCGTGCTTGGAAAGGTCGTCGTAAATGCACAGGGCGTGGCGGCCGGAATCGCGGAAGAACTCGCCCATGGCGCAACCGGAGTAGGGGGCGATGTACTGCATCGGCGCGGGATCGGAAGCCGTGGCGGCCACCACGATGGTGTACTCCATGGCGCCGTGCTCTTCGAGCGTCTTGACCACCTGCGCCACCGTGGAGCGCTTCTGGCCGATGGCGACGTAGATGCAGATGACGTCGCCGCCCTTCTGATTGATGATGGTGTCGAGGCCGATGGCGGTCTTGCCGGTCTGACGGTCGCCGATGATCAGCTCGCGCTGGCCGCGGCCGATGGGGATCATGCTGTCGATGGCCTTCAGGCCGGTCTGGAGCGGCTCTTTGACCGGCTGCCGGTCCACGACGCCCGGCGCCAGGCGCTCGATGGGGCTGAACTTATCGGTCTGAACGGGCCCCTTGTCGTCGATGGGCTGGCCGAGGGCGTTGACCACGCGGCCGATCAGCGCTTCGCCCACCGGGACCGACATGATGCGGCCGGTGCGCCGCACCTCGTCGCCCTGGCTGATCTCGTTGGCTTCGCCGAGAAGCACGGCGCCCACCTGGTCTTCTTCCAGGTTCAGCGCGATGCCCGCGATGCCGTGCGGGAACTCGATCAGCTCGCCCGCCATGACCTTCTCCAGGCCGTAAATGCGCGCGATGCCGTCGCCGACCGAGATCACCGAACCGACCTCGGAGACCTGGACCGCTTTATCGTAATTCTCGATCTCTTCGCGGAGTACCCGCTCGATTTCATCTGCCCGTATTTGAGCCATGGTGAACCTTCTGGTTGTGGGTTATGGGGCAACACCTACCAAGCGCTGTTTCAATCCTTGTAGCTGCCCGCGAATGGAGCCGTCGTATACGGTCGAGCCGATACGCGCTACCACTCCGCCGATCAAGTCGCGCTCCACGCGAAACTCCGCGCGGGCTTCGAGGCCGGTCAAACGCCCGAGCGTGGCCAGGATCCGCTCGCGCTCTTCCGGGCCGAGCGGCCTCGCCGAAGCGACGTCGGCGCGCACCAGCCCCAGGCGTTCGTCGATCACCGCCTGGAAGGCTTCCCGCACATCTCCGAGCATTGGCACGCGGCGGTGGTCGATCAGAACGTAAAGGAAGCGCCGGATTAAACTCGTGAGCGGCAGCGAATCGGACAACCGGGCCACTACCGCGCGCTTGCGGGCGGCCGGCACGGTAGGCGATTCGAGCACCAGCTTCAGATCCGGATACGCGTCGAGCGTATGCTGGAACAGCTCGAGTTCCGCCGTGACAGCCTGTGGATCCGTCTTCGAGCCGGGCTCGAGAACCAGGTCCGCCAGGGCGCGAGCGTAACGGAATGCGAGGGCTTGGGGCATGCTAGTTTCTCAGCCACGAATGCACACGAATGCACACGAATAAGCAATTTAATTTTAATTCGTGTTCATTCGTGTTCATTCGTGGCCAGTCTTGTCTTAGGTTTTTCACTAAGAGACCCTCGCTGCCTGGCCGTCGGAGCGCGTGTCGAGGTCCTTGAGCATGGCGCCCAGAAGCGCGCTCTCCGAATCCGGAGTCAGGCGCTCGCGAATGCGTCTCTCCGCCAGGGCGACCGCCAGCTCGACGGCGTACACCCGAAGCTCCTGCCGGGCGGCCTTCGCCGCGGAGGCGATGTCCTGCTCCATCTGCAGCTTGATCTTCCCGAACGCCCGCTCGGATTCCGCACGCATTCGCTCGCCTTCGGCGCCGGACTCCGCTCGGGCCTGCGTTTTCAATTTCTCGATTTCGGCGCCAAGGTTTGCCAGGCGGCGCTCGACTTCGGCGTATCGTTCCTGGGCCTCGCGGTTGGCGCGCGCGGCACTTTCCAGGTCGCGCCGGACGGACTCGGTGCGGACGGCGAAAAATGGTCCGCCCTTCTTATAGATGACGTACCCCAGGGCTCCGGCCAGCAGGACGAAGTTGGCGACCTTCCAGAGCAGGAGGCGGTCCGAATCCCCTTCGGAGCTTTTCGCCTTCTCGGCGGCGCTCAGCGACACGGCGACCAGGAGCACCGCGAACGTCAGGGTCAGGACGCGTTTCAAGCCACTCTCCCGTGCAGGACGGAATCGACGATCTGGTCGGCCAGGGAATCGGTCTGGAGAGCCAGGGATTCCTTGGCGGTGACGAGCTCAGCCGCCAGTTGCTGGCGGGCTTCCAAGGCCGCGAACTCGGCGCTGCGGCGGGCCTCCGCGATGGCCTGAACCTGTTCCTGCCGGAGCTTCTGCCGAGCCTCTTCTTCTTCCCGGTAGATCTCGGTGCGGGCGGCGCGCAGGGAGGCCTCGTACTCGTCCGCCTTTGCAGCCGCCCTGGCCAGGCTCTCTTCCGCGGCCTTCCGCGCGCCCTCGGTGGCCTGATAACGTTCCTCGATCACGCGCGCCATGGGACCAAAGAAGACGCGCTTGAGGTAGAAGTGGAGTGCCACTACCAGGAGGAAGGTAGGGATCGCCTTCAGCGCCAATCCACCAAGAGAGCGAAGCAGTTCGTCCATCGGGTTTCTATCGGGAACGTATACGAAAGACGAGAGATACGCCGAACAATCAAAGCTAGCACACGGCTGGCGTGGTGGTCAACCGCGAGGGCACTCCTCTAGTCGTTCAGGAATACGCTGCGGCCGGCCAGCGCGGTGCGGAACGCCCAGGCCACGAGAATGGCTAGCGCCACCAACACAAACATCGAGTCGCTGATGTACCAGGAAGAGAAGTCCAGCGTCAGCGGCAACTGGCCGAGAATGTTGGTGACATACACGGCGGCGACATAGGCCAGCAGGCCGAAGCGGAACAGGATAATGACGTCGATCGACAGGGACGCCACGCCAAACGCCAGGTCGACCGGGACTGCGCTGCTGGTCAGCAGGCGGGGAATCAGGAGCAAGGCCACGAAAGCCACTGCGGCCAGCCATTGCTTCCGCAGCAGGGCCCGGAGGCCGAGCAGCAGGAAAAAGATCAGCAACGAAACCGCAAGCGCGATGGCGACCTGTAGCAGCAGCTTACTGCCGAGGTAGCGCAGGCCGAGCAGGACCGTCAGATCCACCTGCAGCGGCAGCACGCCCGCCTTTTCGCCGGCGGCCGCGTTGCAGAAATAGAGGAGCGACCAGCCCACGCCGATGGCGGAACCGATCAGGGTGTCCCGGGCGACCAGCGGGTCGCGAAGCCCGCCCGCCAGCAGGCGGCTCCAGGAGACCAGCGTTTGCGGCCAGAGCCGGCGGGCGGCGGGCTCGAGCGCAAGGTACAGCACCCAAACCAGCGCAGCGAAGAACAGCGCCCAACTCACCGCCATGATCACCAGCACGAGTTCGAGGGATGCCGGCTTGTGGCTGGCGGCGAGCACCCACGCGCCCAGGATCACCGCGAAGGTAAAAGCGGCAAGCCGCATGGCTCCGCGGCGATCTCCCCGGCCGAGCCGAACGTTGCGCCGGGCCAGGACGCAGCCCCAGAAGACCGCTCCGAGGAACAGCACGAGAAAAATGATCTGGGCGGCGCGGTCCCCGGAGTTCAATTCACCGCGGTAGATCACGGCCGGCTTCGACCACGGCCCTAGCAGCTCAAAGTACACCGGCTTGCCCCGGAACGCGGCGGCTTCGACGCGCAGAACTCCCGGCGAGCCACCGGGCCAGGAGCCCGTCCAGGCTGCCCGCGTGTCCCAGGAGCACCGCGGCAACCACTCCGGCGCTGCCGGCGTGAAATTCGCGGGATCGAGACCCGCCGCGGTGAACAACAGCTTCCAGTCGAACGCCTGCGGCTGGCCGGGTGGATCTTCGAACCGCGGCGGCATCGCTCTGAGCTCCACAAGCCGGCCCTGCATGTCGAGATCGACCTTGACCATGCCAGCAGTGTCGTTCGGCGGGTCGGCCTCCGTGACGATGCCCGGCAGAAGCGTGCCTGCGAAGAAAGCAAGTGGCATGAAGTAGCGCGGACTGGTTCGGTACCAGAAGACGATGGGAGCGGGCCGCCCGGAGGCCAGTGTGCGGCTGTAGGAGTGGTCGTTTCGCTGCGCCCAGTACAAATAGGAACCGTCGACCTCGCCGCCCTGGGCCGTATCGAAGGGCTTGCCGGCGTATCCGAGCGAAGCCAGGATCTCGCGCGCCTTTCCTTCCAGGGCGCCGACCGGAGTGTCGAACGGCATGCGGGACTGCATCGCGATGCGGCCGGAAAGCGCCGCGGAGGCGAGCAGGCCAATGAGCGCCACCACCAGCAGCGCCACAGCCAGGCGCGGAGCGATGCCCTCGGCACCCTCTCCGGCGGCGGCCACCATTTCGGGCGAGGGCGTCTCCCCGGCGGCAAGCGCGGCGGCGACCGGATCGCCCCCAGGGAGTCCCGCGGCGACGGCCAGCGCGGAGGCCGGCCGGCGCGCGGGATCGGGATCGAGACAGCGCAGAATCACCCGCTCCACGGCAGGGTCGAGATCCCTGACCACAGTCGCCGGCCCCACCGGCGAGGCGCTCGATTGCATCTTCACCAGTTCGTCCACGCTCCCGGCCTCGAACGGGCGCCGGCCGGTGAACATCTCGTAGAGCACCAGGCCCAGGCTGTAGATGTCGCTGCGCGCGGTGACCTCGCGGCTGCCGAGTTGCTCCGGCGCCATGTAGGCGGGCGTTCCGCTGCGTATGTCCGCGCCCTGGAACTGGCCGGCCAGGCCCGCCAGGCCGAAATCGGTGATCAGCACGTGGCCGCGGCCATCGAGCATGACGTTGGCGGGTTTCAGATCGCGGTGGAGGACGCCCTTCTCGTGGGCCGCGGCCAGGCCGGCGCAGAGGCGGCGCGCGATGTCGATGGCCTTGTCGGCGGGCAGGCGCCCGATGCGGCGGAGCAGCGACGCCAGGTCCTCGCCATCGACGTATTCCATCGAGATGTAGTGCTGGCCCTCGAACTCGCCGATGTCGTAAACGCGGCAGACGTTGGGATGCGAAACCTGGCGCGCGATGCGGACCTCGTTGAGGAAGCGGTCGAGCAGCACGCGGTCGGCGGCCAGCGCTGCCGGCAGAAACTTCAGCGCGACAGGCTGGCGCAGCTTGAGATCGGTGGCCCGGTAGACCTCGCCCATGCCGCCCCGGCCGATCAGCGCGATGATGCGGTAGCGGCCCGCGACCAGCGCGCCCGGCAGGAAGCGCTCCTCGTCCCCCGAAGGCGCGGAGCTATCGGGCGGCGGCATCAGCTCGGTGGGATTCAGGTTGGCATCGGCCGCGGAGGGCGCCGGCGTTCCGCACTGGCTGCAGAAGCGGGTGGTCGAGGGCAGCTCCGTGTGGCACACGCGGCAGGTTGGCATTCGAGCGCCAGTTTAACATTTCAGAAATCGGAGCTGGCGCCGCCACCCCCCGAGTCTCCACCGCCGAAGTGGAAGTCGGTACTGTCTGCCTGCGGGCTCAGTGTGATTGAATCCGCCGATACGACAGCGAGTCCGACCGCCCCGGCGTTCATCCACTGCTTGTCCTTCCCCGAAAGCCGCCGGGCGGTGAAGCCGTGACGAATTCCGGACGGGCCGGCGGCGAGCCAGCGACTCAGGAAGAGCGCGACCGCGATCAACAACGCGCCCAGGAGCATGGGATCCCAGGTATGCCGCGGCCAGCCGAGGTACGGCTTATTGGTGACCAGCGTCAGGACCGCGGCGAGTGCGCCCGCTGCGATCACCCAACGGTCTTTCCCGCGCACGCCGCGCACGAGTATGGCGGGAGGGAGGCACCAGATCAGCACCCAGGTGGCGGAGTAGAGCAGTGGCGAGAATTCAGTGGTGAACCGAGGACCGCCCCACCAGTGTCTGAGCAGGTCCAGCGACGAAAGCTGGAGGTTGATCGCCAGGTAGATGCCGAGCCAGAGGAGAGATTCCGCGATCGAATACCCGTCGTTGAGGTACGTGGATCGACGCCGGGAGCGTACGGCGGCCACGGCAATCAGGCCGACGGCATAGAAAGCTGCGACGAGCAGATGCTGCGCCGAATGTGACGATGTCCAGTAGTGTATCAGCCACGGCACGAAGATCATCGCGGCGAGAAATGCATAGGGAAGCCCGAACCGGCGCCATATCCAGAGCGAAGCGACGGCACCGGCGGCAGGAGCCCAGGATTCCGTTCCGCCCGGCTTCACCAGTAGCAAGCCCACGCATAGAAAGCCGACCGAGCAGGTGGCGAGGGCTTCCTCGATCCCGTAGCGATACAGTTGGGCCTGAGAAACTGCGAATTCGGTGGCGGCATATGTGATGGCGCCGAAGACGAGCAGAAAAAAGCCTGCGGGCTGCTCCGCCGGGTACGGGAGAAAGACTACGAAGAACAAGGCAACGGCGGCGCCCACGATGAGCAGGGTAAAGAGGTACAACACGATCCGCAGGAAAATGTTGGTGCGCCGGAGGTCACCGACGGTTTCCTGCTCCATGCGCTGATACTGCTCCTCGGTGAGGAAACCTTCGCCCGCCCAGTCCTTCAACAGATCGCGGGCGCGCAGCGCTTCCACGTCCGATTCGCTGTAGGCTCTCACGATTCCCTCCCGAAGCGGCGGGCGACCTGGATCAGCATGACGACCATGGCGATGCCGGTAATGACGAAATAGCTCAGAGCAGCCGTCGCGCTATCCATTCCACGGACGAGGATCGAACTGACGCCCACATAGCCATAGACCGCGGCGTAAGCGACGAAGGAGAATTGCCGGCGCGCGAGGCCCCAGGCGAGAGATGCGCCGCAGGCACCGAGGAGAGCGGGAAACCACAGCGCGTCGCTCTCGTGATCGAAGACCCCTGCGAGCACTGCCCAGAAGAGA
>DATNLV010000333.1:0-5000 GCA_035602665.1 Bryobacteraceae bacterium
CCGCACGGCGAACCCCGGCCTCACTCTTCCTTCCCCGGCCCCACCCGCCGCAGGAGCCGGAGCGTCGACTCACTCCAGCAGCGTCATGGGCGAGTCTCCCGGACGACACCCGAGGTTACAGAGCTTGAGTTCCAGGTGGCCTAGATAGGCGACAGGCTTTCCGTTCCGCGTCTCGGGCTTGAACGTCCAGGACTTCAGGGCCTTCTCGACGGCTACACGGATCAAGGGGTGCCAGGAGGAGCTGGTCTGTAGGCAAACCACCTCCCCGGATGTGCCGACGAGGATATCAACGGTCCCGGTCGCTCTTGCGTCCATCTGCCGCACGAAACCGTCCAGGTCCACTTTGTGCGTGGCGCGCTTCTTCATCTGGTCCCAGGTGTACCGAACAGGGCTACCTGCAGTCGTCCGCAGGAGTTCTCCGGAAGACTCGCAAGGTAGCTTTGCCGGAGGCGCCTGGGCGAAGGCCGCTGAGCAGACCAGCATCAGTGCTAGCTTCACAACGTAAGTAGACACCTCACAGCCGCCGGAAGTTCCAACCGGTGCGCAGCCTCACTCTTCCTTCCCGGGCCCCACCCGCCGCAGGAAATTCTCGAACAGCTTCGGCGCGGGCCAGCGGGGCGCCTCCGCCTTTTGCGTTTCGGCCCACTCCAGCGCCAGCACCAACGGCACCCAGCGCGAGCGGTCGTGGCCGGCGCCGTCGCCGAAGCAGTAGAGGAACTCCGAAAGCTTCGCAGGCACCGGGACCATCTCGATCGTCTCCGCCGACGGCTTCTTGCAGTTCTCGGCCGGAGAGCTCACCAGGTACTCCCGGCAACTCAGAGGCCGCTGTTCGTAGATGGAGCAGTGCTCGTTTTCGAGAAAAGGGCACGGCACGCCGGCCCGAAAATACTCCAGACCCAGCTCGCGGCGCTGATCGATGGTCTTGTTGGCCTCGGGGTCGCGCAGCCTGCCGGCCAGTCCAGCGCCCACCGCTTCGAGCGCCGCCCGAAAGCGCTCGCGGATCAGAGTGGCCCTCTCCGGCGGCAGCGCCTGAACGAGTTCGGCGAGGTGCAGCGCTTCCGGCTCGCTCACGGGCACCAACTGACGGCAGCAGGCGGCGCAGCCCGCGCGGCAACTCGCCGGCTTGCCCGCTTCCCTGGCGACGTCTTCGCCCACCATGACCAGCGCGTTCGAAAACGAGAACAGCAGCGGGAGAAGGTCGGTCATCCGCAGGTCTTCCCTGGGGACGCTCACCGTCGCCTCGATCGTGCGACCGGAGGCCGTGAACTCGAGGTTGAAGCTGTCGCGATCCGGCATCTGACTCACCCCTTCAGGCGGGTCTGGAGACCCGCTGCAAGCATGGACGCCTGCCCCACACGGCACAACTAGTATCCCTTCAAGAACTCCTCAACGCTCGGCTCCTGCGCCTTGCGGACAGCGACGCACTGATCGATCGACTCCAGGGTTTGCGCCAGAATCCTGGGGCCGCCCGTGGTGTTGGCCGAACGATCCTTGAAGAACGCGGCGACCTCATCGCGGTGCGTCTGATCGCAGAACGCGCGCCCCACCATCGGCAGGTATCCGGCGAACTCGCCCAGCAGTCCGTTGGGCAGCTTCGCGATGACCTGGTCGTAGTTGTCTCGAACCGTCTCGAACGGAATGGCGCGGGTCTCCGGGTACTGGAGCGCTCCGAACAGCAGGCCCGCCGACTCACGAAGATCGATTTCGCCCTTGAGCACAAATCCGAAGTTAAGCTTGATGATCGCTGGATCGCGGAATGCGGCCATGCCACCCAACAGCGCGCGCCGCTCGGCGGGGTCGGTGGTCTTGGGGAGCGCGGCGGTCATGCGCTCGTAGAGCGCCCGGTCGCCATGCGCGGCCGCGGCCGCGAAAACGGCGTTGAGCAGGCCGGGCGCGATCCCTCCGCGGTCCTCCAGCCACTTGGTCGCGAGGCGCACGGCTTCGGCGCCCAGGTCGGCATCGGCCCCGTCGTTGGCGACGAACGGAACCAGCTCCGGCCGCAGAAGGTGAGCATCGTCCGTCTCGTCGGACTTGGGAGTCCAGCCGAGTTCGTGCGCGCGCGGGCCGTACACCTGGTTCACGAAGCGCTCGTAGTTCGGCTTCAGCTCCGAAGGCACCATGTTGTAGCCGATCGCCGAGACGATATGAATGGTGCCGGAGACCACCTCCCGCGTGGGGTCGTTCGCGAAGCGGGCCGCGGTGCGCAGCGCGTGGCTGGCCGGAAGCTGCCCGCCACGCAGGAGTGCCGCCGCGTCGCCCACCAGACCAACGCGCTCCACCGGGCTCAGGTCCTTCGCGCCGCCGCCGGCACTGCCGCGGAACAGCGCCCTATAGTATCCGGTATCGCCGTCGTTCAGCAGCACCCACGAAGGGCATGGCTGGCCGGCGGGAAGCGCGACGCTGTCGTTCGTCTCGGTGAGCAGCGTGCACAGGCTGCCCTTCCCGGGATCGCCGTAGCGCAGGCACACCGGAATCCGCCAGGTCTCGAAAGGAGCCGCCGGCGAACCGAGCGGCAGGAAGCGCCGCTGCGCCAGCGTCAACCGCGAAGCTTCGCCGCCCTCGCCGCATTTCACCTCGCCCAGCACCAGCGGCACTCCCGGCTGATCGAGGAACGTGGAGAAGGCGGGCGCGATGTCCCGGCCCGCGGCCGCGCTCTCAGCCGCCAGGAAGTCCGCCGCGGTCGCGTTGCCGTAAGCGTGTTCGCTCAGATAGCGCCGCAGGCCCGCGCGGAACGTGTCCGCCGAAAGCCAGTGCTCGAACATGGAGATGACCGCCGCGCCTTTCTCATAGGTGATGCTGTCGAAGGCGTTGGCGATGTCGCCCTTCGATTCGATGGGCTGCCGTATACGCCGCGCCGAAACCAGGCTGTCGCTCGACATCGCTCGTTCGGTGTCCGCGGCCTTCGAAAGCTCGGTGTGCCATTCGGGCTTCCACTTCTCGAGAGTCTTGTTCGAGAACCAGGTCGCGAACGCCTCGTTCAACCAGATGTCGTCCCACCAGGCCGTGGTCACCAGGTCGCCGAACCACATGTGCGCCATCTCGTGCGCGGAGACCAAGGCATACAAGCGCTGGCGCTCCAGCGAATCCTCCGACGGCTTGGCCAGGATGAGCGTCTGGCCGTAGGTGATGAGGCCGGCGTTCTCCATCGCGCCGCCGAACAGCGGCACGGCGACGCTGTCTAGCTTGTCGTAGGGATACGCAATTCCCACGTAGTCCTCGAGCGTGTCCAGAATCGGCCGGGTGACTTCGGCGGCGTACTTCGCCTGCTCCGCCATTCCGTGGGGCGTAATGATGCGCAGCGGAATCTTCTTGGAGCCGGCGCGGCCCGCGTCAACGGCGTCGAACGGGCCCACGGCCAGCGCGATCAGGTAGCTCGGCAGAGGCCGCGTGGGCGCGAATCGGACGGCCTTCATGCCGCCGGCCTCGTCGGTCTCGGAAACTACGGGCTGGTTCGAGAGCGCCATGTGTTCGCGCTTGACGTGCAGCACGATCTGCCACGGCACTTTGAAGGAGGGCTCGTCGAAGCACGGAAAGGCGCGGCGGGCGTCGATCGCCTCGAACTGCGTGAACGCATACCATTCGTCCGCCACTTTGTTCCTGAAGATGCCCTCGGAACTGCGGGAGCTGATCTTGCCGCTATACACCACATGCAGCGTGGCCTCTCCCATCGGGACGGGCTGCTCGAAAGCGAAGCCGGCGAAATCCGTTCCGCCCGGAACCACGCGGGCCGCGAGCGCATTCCCGCCCACCGTCAGACTGGCCGTTTCGATGGTCAGGTCTTTGGCGTTGAGCCAGATCAGAGGCGTGGCCTCACGGACGTTGAGCGCGATGTCGACCGTCCCGGAGAACGTCTCTTGCGTCGGCACGATCGTCAGTTCGGCCGTGTAACGGACCGGCGCGACCGTGACAGGGAGTCGAAGTTGAGGTGGCTGCTGGGCAAAAGCGGCAGCCAGGCAGACTACGGCAAACAGCGGGCAGATCCGTTTCAGCATGGGGGCTCCTCGAGCGTACTTTGATTGTACGCGCAGCCACCCCAGCACGGAAAGCAACACTCCATAGCCGCCGATGAACGCCGATGAACGCCGATAACCAAAACAAGAATTCTTATCTGCGTCTATCGGCGTTCATCGGCGGCCAGTGATGCTTCACTTCAGATAGAACGTCACCGTGATGTCCGTCATCACCTCGACCGGCGCACCGTTCAGCATCGTCGGCAGGTACACCCACTCGCGCACGGCATTCACGGCGGCCTGCACCAGGAACGGGTGGCCACCCAGCACCTGCAACTCGCGGATGCGCCCGTCGGCGCCGATGATGGCCGCCAGGTGCACCGCCCCGGAGATCCGAAGCTTGATCGCCTGCGGCGGGTAAACCGGCGTCACGCGGTGAATCAGCTTGGCTTCCTGCACGCCGCTCGATATCGGGATCGGCGTCGGCTTCGGAGTCGCCCTGACGATCGGTCTCACGATCTCGGTCCGTTGCGGTTCCGGAGCGATGGGAAGCACCCTCGTGCTCCACACCGGGACGCCCGGGCCGACACTATCGGGCACGCACGCCCCGGTGCATTCCGGCTCGAGATCAGGCGGAGCCGCAGGCACATCGGGTCCCAGGTGGATGCCGTGAGGAATGGTCATTGGTGGGACCAGCCCACGACTAACCGCGTGCGAGCCCGTCGACACCAGCTGAACGTGCTCCAGTGGCTTCGGCCGATACGTGCCCGGCACCGTAAGCCGCGGCGGAGCCAACTGCCCCTGCGGCAGCCCCTCGAAGAAGATAAGCGGCATCAGAACCAGGCATCCGACGGCAGCCAGTTGCCCTGCGAAGCAGACCGGAACCGTCCAAGCCCGGCGCGTCTTCCCGCTGCCCGCCAAAATGGTTTGCTCGAACATTTGCGGCCTCCTTTCAACCCTCCGCCTAGTTAGACACTACGGAGGCCCGCATTGTTCCCGAGCACTGTTTTAGCTGATAGCTGACCGCTGAAAGCTGACCGCTGCGCGAGC
>DATNLV010000061.1:0-4819 GCA_035602665.1 Bryobacteraceae bacterium
GGTACTGACGGTGTCGCCGGTGTTGTGTTCAGGCGTACTGGTTCGGCCGCAGGTAACTTCAAACCACCAGGCGGAAGTGCGCAATTGAGCGGATTCGAAATCGTTCCGGTTCGAGACAAGCGCGGTTTGCACCAGTTCATCGAGTTCCCGTACTCTCTCTATCGCGGCGACCCGTACTGGGTCCCGCAACTGCGAATCGCACAGAAAGAGCTGTTCGACCAGCACAAACATCCGTTCTACGCCCATGCGGAGATGCAGTGTTTCCTGGCGCTCCGCGATGGCCGTCCGATTGGCCGCGTGGCCGCCATTCGGGATCGCAACTACATCGAGTTCCACCAGGAGCAGGCGGGCTTCTTCGGGTTCTTCGAGTGCGTGGACGAGCAGGACGTGGCGACGGCGCTTCTGGGCGCCGCACGCAAGTGGCTGGTGGAGCGTGGCGCCGTGGTCATCCGCGGGCCGGTGAACCCCTCGACGAACTACGAGTGCGCCGTTCTGGTGGAGGGTTTCGATTCGTCCCCCATGGTGATGATGTCGTACAATCCGGCCTACTACGACGCCCTGATCCAGGGCGCTGGGCTCCGCAAGGGCAAGGATCTGTACGCCTACCTGGCCCCTACGGAAGGCGCCCCGATGGAACGCTTTCTGCGCGTCGCCGACCGGTCCTCCAAATCGAATGAGGTCCTGATTCGTCCCATCCACATGGATAAGTTCGAGGAAGAGGTGGCGTTGGTGTGGAAGGTCTACAATTCCGCCTGGAGCCGGAACTGGGGATTCGTGCCGGTGACGCGAGATGAATTCCTCTTCATGGCACACGACATGAAGGCTATACTGGAGCCTGGGTTCGTGCTGCTCGGTGAAGTCCGGGGCAAGGTTGTGGGTTTCGCTCTGGGGCTGCCGGACGTCAATCAGGCGTTGAAGCACGCCGACGGAAGATTGTTTCCGCTGGGACTGCTAAAAATCTTGTATCATAAACGCTCTATACGAAGTTTGCGTGTTCTTGTGCTGGGCGTGGTGGAGGAGTACCGGACGGCAGGCGTGGCCGCGGGATTTTACGCGGAACTGTTCCGGCATGCAGTGCGGCTGGGCTACCGCGACTGCGAGGCGTCTTGGATATTGGAGGACAACACGCTCATGAATCGTTCGGCTGAGGCGCTCGGTGGCAAGCGGTACAAAACCTATCGTATTTACGAATGGAACTGAACATGCGGAGCTCATCCCCCTCAACTTCGGTCGCGCGTGGCCGGAATGGCTCAATGGCCAGCAACGACCTGTTCGAGAAGTGTCGTAACTTCACGCGTCCAAAGGATCTTCGGGACGCGGGATTGTACATTTGGTTCGAGGTTTTCGAAGGTCATGAAGGCTGCGGGCCGGGCGAGATCCGCCTGCGGGGCCGCAAAGTCCTGATGTTTGGTTCGAACGATTACCTGGGGTTGACCAACCATCCCAAGGTGAAAGCGGCGGCGCAGGAAGCGGTGCGCCGTTACGGGAGCGGCTGCAGCGGCTCGCGGCTGCTGAACGGGACCCTCGACATCCACGTGCAGGTGGAAGAGAAGCTGGCCGCGCTGGTTCACAAGGAATCGGCGATGATCTACGGCACGGGCTTTCAGGGTAACTATGCCGCGCTGTCGGCGATCACCGACCGCGGCGACGTTCTGCTGTGCGATCACACCATGCACGCCAGCCTGCTCGAGGGCGCGCTGCGCTCGCCGGCCCGCACCGTGCGTTTCCGCCACAACGACATGGGCCATCTGGAGCACTGCCTGGAGAGTTGCTCGCCCGAGGAGAAGGTGCTGATCGTCTCCGAAGGCGTCTTCAGCATGGAAGGCGACCTGGCGGACCTGCCCGGCCTGGTGAACCTGGCCAAGCGCTACGACGCGCGCATCTACATCGACGAAGCGCACGGCGTAGGCGTGCTGGGTGCGACGGGCGCGGGGGCGGCGGAGCACTTCGGCGTTTTGGACGACATCGACATCGTGATGGGCACCTTCTCGAAGTCGCTGGCTTCGGTGGGGGGCTTCGTGGCGTCCGCCAAGCCGGTGATCGAGTACCTGAAGCACAACGCCCGGCCGTACGTCTTCTCAGCGGCTCTGGCGCCGGCTTCGGTGGGCGCCGTCAACGCCGCGCTCGACATCATGCACAAGGAACCGGAGCGCCGGGAGAGGCTGCTCACCGTCGCCCGGCGGCTTCGGGAAGCGCTGCGCGAGCGGAACTGGTCCGTTCTGGATGGCGAGACGCCGATCGTGCCGGTGGTGGTTCCCAACGAGCTCGACCTGTGCCGGTTGTGCAAGGGCCTGCTCGAAGAGGGGATCTACGTCAACCCGGTGCTGCGGCCGGCGGCGACGGAGAATCTGCTGCGCATCTCCTGCACGGCGGCGCACACGGACGCGCACGTGGACCGGTTGGTGGAGACCATCTCGCGGGTGTCCGCCCGGCTGGACATCGATCTCTGCGAACAGGCGTAGTAGGGGCTCAGCGTACGGTGTCGGCACTCGTGCCGGGGCTTCTATCTGTGCGCGTTACGCCCAGGATCTCCAGCTGCGCGCCCTGGGCCAGGCCGCGCAGCCGCGTATCGAATGTCAGGAACGCAGCCTCGTGTCGTCGTGCCAGCGCGAGCAGGTACGCGTCCGTGAGCTGGTTGTGCCCTAGGACCTTTCCGAAATCCAAGCCGGCTGGCGAGGCCAGGCGATCCAGGTAGGCGTGACGCGGATCCCTGGTCATCGTCGCCAGCAGGCGTGCCGCATCGGCAGGCGTCTTCGCCGGCGCGACGGCCGCGGGATTCGAGGACAGTCGGATGAACCCCAGTTCCGTTAGCGCGCAGGTTGCCCAGCGCTCCTGGCCGCGGTCGAGCCGCCGCGTGGCGACGCGATGGAATTGGTGATTGGGCCACGCGAGCGCAAGGAGCACGTTCACGTCGAGGAGGACCAACTCAGACGATGTCTTCTTCATCGATGACGCGCTGGATTCTGGAAGCCGGGATGATGGGGGCATCGGGTGGCACATCGAAGGTGGGAAAGCGCCCACGGCGTCGCGGGCCGCCCGGCGGTGCGGGCGCAAGCCCACGGCGTGCCAGTCTGGAAAGGACCTTGCCGAGCCTCTCGCCCGAGGAGCGGGCCAGGTGCGTAGCGGACTGATAGACGTCGTCGTCCAATGTGACCGTGGTTCTCACAACTCCATTTTGATACGGTGATGCAGTGATGTCAACGGAGCAGCCGGGGTCCCGGACATCTCCCGGCGGGCCACGCTGCAATACCGGCGCTGCCGCGGTACTTCCGCCAGTTGTCCGGGAGTCCCTGGTTCGAGCCCCAAGCCTCCCAGTGCATTAAAAGTGGTAACCGCAGTCCCATGCGGCACATCTTCCTGTGCAGCCACGGAGGGGGGCTTCCCATGCAAGAGCGTGAGATACCGGCAAGCCGCTGGAGGGATTTTTTCGACACCTTCAGCATGCAACATAAGGACTGGATCGCCACGATCGAAATCGGCGAGCGGGTGGAGGCGCGCGAACTGCCGCTGGTCGGCGTCAGCGCCGATAGCAAAGGCAGCGAGCCCAATGCGATCGAGATCGAGGTGGGCCGGGATCCGTCGGACCAGCTGACGCACATCATCGACGAGGCGGAGCGGGTGACGTTCCGCCAGAGCGAGGATGAGGCGCAACTGGAACTTGAGATCGAGGCGGCCGACGGGGAGAAGACGGCGGTCCGGCTGCGCCGCGCCACGCGGGCCGAGATACAGGGCAGGGCCGGACGAGAACGGACCGAACGGGCGGCGGGCTGAGCGCGGGCTCGCCGGGCCAGGCGGACGGTATACTGAGGGACGCCCGTATGGGAACCTCTGCCTCGCGTGCCGTCCTGGTGGCCTGTGCCGCAACACTGTGCGCTCTGGCATGGCTCAGCATCAACGTTGTTTTCAATTACGGCGGTAACATCAGCGGCCTGTTCTGGACCGGGGCGCAGGTTCCAGTTCCAGACAGCCTGGTGGGCCACACGCGCCGGGTGGCCGACCCGGTGGGATTCGACGGCGAGTACTACCACCTGGTGGCGCATGATCCGCTCATGCGGCGCGGCTTCCTGCCCTATCTGGACAACCCCAGCCTCCGCTGGCGGCGCATCGGGCTGCCGGGACTGGCGGTGTTGCTCGCCGCCGGAAGCGACCGGTACGTGGACTTCGTCTACGTCGGCATCCAGGTGGTGTTCGTCTTCCTGGGCGCCTTCTGGCTGTGCCGGTACGCCGAGACTCACGGCGCAAGCGGCCTTTGGGGGCTGGCTTTTCTGGTGGTTCCGGCGGTGGCGGTGTCGCTCGACCGCATGACGGTCGATCTTCCGCTGGCGGCCCTCACCATCGGCCTGATCCTCTACGGCGAAGGCGGCGTCCGCCCGCGCAAGGTGTTCTACGTCCTTCTGTGCGCCGCGCCGCTGGTCCGCGAGACTGGGATGGTGCTGCTGCTCGCCTGGTGCCTGTACTGCGCCCTGCGGCGGGATTGGCGCGCCATGGGACTGGGCGCCGCCTGCGCGATTCCCGCCCTCGGATGGTTCACCTTCGTTCGTTTCGAGACACCGGCCGACCATCTGCCCTGGCTCGCCGCGATCCCTTTCGGCGGCATCGCCCGCCAGACCTTCGAGACGCTTAGGACCGCGCGCGCGCCGGCCGCAACCATGTGGCTCCGCTCCGCCGCCGTATTGGAAGTGCTGGCCCTGGCGGGCATCTGGCTGGCGCTGCTGTTCCTCTTCTTCATGCTCTGGAGGCGCCGCTGGGGATTCATCGAGGTGTCCGTTATCGTGTTCGCCGCCTTTGCCTGCATGTTGGGGCTGGACGTCTGGAACTC
>DATNLV010000069.1:0-8028 GCA_035602665.1 Bryobacteraceae bacterium
TGAGTATTCCGCCGCCCAAAAACTCTCTCTAAGGCAGAAGGTGGAGTTATTCCGTTCCGTGTGCTCCGCCGTTCATTTCGCTCACAGGAACCTGGTGGTGCATCGCGACATCAAGCCCGGAAATATCCTGGTGACCGAGGAGGGCATTGCAAAGCTCCTTGATTTCGGAGTCGCCAAACTCCTGAACGCTGCCGATGCCGGCTCCGAGGAAGCAGTAACGGCGCCATTGCTTCGGGCCATGTCGGTCGACTACGCCAGCCCCGAGCAGGTGCGCGGATTGCCGGTCACCACCACGAGCGATATCTATTCGCTTGGCGTGCTCCTTTATGAACTCCTGGCCGGGAAAAAGCCCTACGCACTGGCGTCGGAGACCCTGGATGAGGTTCTCAGGTTTCTAGCCATGGAGGAGCCGATCTCCCCTGCGATTTTCAATCGGGAATTGGCCGGGGACCTGGAAGCCATCATTCGCAAGGCCATGCGCAAGGAGCCCGGGGAGCGATACGCATCCGCCGAAGAACTCTCCGAGGACTTGGGCCGGTACCTCGCCGGACAGCCCGTGTCGGCGAGACGCGCTTCCTTCCGGTATCTAGCGGGTAAATATATTGCACGGCACCGCTCGCGCGCGGCCGTTGTGGCCGTGGGAGTGCTGCTTCTGGTGGCGGGCGCAGGCGCGATCGCGTGGGAGGCGCGGGTAGCCAACCTCGAACGCGCCAAAGCACAGCGGAGGTTTGACGACCTTCGCAAGCTGGCAAGCGCCATGGTTTTCGAAGTGAACGAGAGCCTGGCCGAATACCCGGGATCCACGCCGGCACGAAAGCTGCTGATCACCAAAGGAATGGAGTATCTGGACGCGCTCGCGAATGAGTCGCAAGGCGATCCCAGCCTGCAGCGAGAGGTGGGCGCTGCATATCTTCGGATGGGGGACATCCAAGGGAATATCTCCGTGGCCAATGTGGGGGATTTCCAAGGAGCGATCTCCAGCTACAAAAAGGGCCGCCAGATCCTGGTTCGGGCCCTGGCGAAATCCCCTGGGGACGTCGATGCGAGCCTCTCGCTGGTTAACGCGGATCGGAAGTTGAGCAATTCCTATACAACGGTCCGCGATTGGGCCGAGAGCTTGCGAAGCGCGCGCGAGGCAGTGGCGGCCGCGGAATCGATTGCAAAATCCAAGCCGGCCGAGGAACGCGTCCGCGCCTCGTTAGCCAGCGCCTACTTCGCGCTCGCGAGCGCTTTGAGGGATTCGGACCAGGCACTGGAAATCTGGCAGAAGTGCCTGGATCTCGACCTGTCGATTCTGCGCGACCAGCCGCAGGGGGACCGGGAGTTGCGCAACGTAGCGCTGGTTCACAAGTACATGTCCGGACGACTTCTGACCCGTTCCTTGTTTGCCCCGGCGCTCGACCATGCCAAGCTGGCCGAGGAGATGGATTCCAGGCGCGTGGCGGCGCAGCCCTCCAGCCGGCAGGCGCAAATCGACCTTTCATTCGATTACGGAGTCACCGCGGATTGCTATGAAACGATGGGCGACGTCGAACGCGCCCTGGATCGCTACCAAAAATCGCTCGATATTCGCAAAAGGCTCGCGGAGGCGGACCCCAAGGACGCGCGCTTCCAACGACTGGTGCCCTATAGCGAAACGATGGTGGCGGACGCGCTGTTGAAATCGGGCCGGCTGTCGGACGCGTTGGAGAGGTTTGAAATGGCGGCGCGGATGGGAAAGGCACAGAGCGGTTCCAATACGGCAGACGCCTGGGCTCTTTCGCATTTGGCGTTGGCCCAGGCGGGAGCGGGAGAGGCACTAGACCGGCTTGGGCGGCCGGGCGAGGCTTGTTCGTCCTATCGCAGTGCGCTGGCTACCTACAACGATCTGGCGCGGCGGGGCCTTGCGACGGAAGGCGAGAACCGCGACGCCTCGGCTTGGGGGAAGCGAGTTGCCAGGTGCCGCTGAGCCGATGTGCAAGGCAATCCTGTCAGGCGGCTGGCGCCCCCGGCAGACAATATGGCCACGAATGAACACGAATAGACACGGATAAGACGGCAAGACTCCGATTGCCGCTACGGCTTCTCTCCACTGCGCGCTTCGGCTTCGGCGAGCCAGCCTCGGCGGAGGCGTTCTGGGGGAACGCTGGAGAGATACGGCTTGAGGTCGAGAATGGGGGTTCCGTCGAGCATGTCGATGCCGCGGACGCGGAGTCGCGGACCTTCGCGGCTTAACAGTTCCACCACCGTCAGTCCGATGGGATTCGGACGGCGCGGTGAGCGGGTGGCGAAGACGCCGTGGGGGCGGTTGTCGGTGGGCGGCGTTACCGTGAGATCGCAGCCCTCGGAGTGGTCGAAGGCCCAGATGACGTAGAGGTGGGAGAAGCCTTCAATGTCCTCGAGGCCGGGCTCCAGCTCGGGACGGATGTCGAGAATGCCTTCGGCGTCGTGCTTCGCGCCCAGGCCCTTGGGGATTTCCTTGGTATCGCCGTACGCGCTTCTCACCCGGCCGATCGGCTGCATGGACCGCATGTGCCTACGGTAGCACTGTGTGCAGAGGGCAAACCTAACCGCGACTACTTTGGCGGCCAGGGGCGGAAGCGGCCGCTGACGTGGAGCATCGAGAGGAGGTAGAGCGTTCCATCGTAGTAGCGCTCCTTGCCTGCTGGGATGGGGCAGTTCCAGAGGGCTTTCACGAACTCCCTCGCGCGCGGATTCGTCGCGGCCAGGCTGGCTACGGCGTTGGTTGCGATGAGGCCCGGAGCGTGGGTCGCGCTTAGCTGTTCGCCGGCCACGGTGAAGATGCTTCCGTAGGTCTCCATGCCCTGCGACGCGAAGAAGGCCTGGATGCGGTCGCTGAGCTCGCGCTCGCGAGGGTCTTTCGCCCACCAGGCCCAGTCGACGGACCAGTTCATCGCCGTGCGCCAGGAGTCGAATCGGAAATTGACGGCGCCGGCGTTCCACTGGAGGCTGTAAGGCGTGCCGTCGAAGTTGGCGTAGTCGGGCGCCAGGCCGGTGGCGGGATTGGCGACCTTCTGAAAGAAATCGCGGCTAGCGGCGGCGGCTTCGGTCCAGAACGCACGGTCGGTCGGAGGGCCCCACCGCGCCCACAGTTCGTAGAATGCGGGCAGGTGGTAGGACGGATCGGTGAAGCTGTTCAGTTCCAGGCCCGGCACGAAGCGCACCATCTTAACCTTCTCGTCGAACATGTTGCCGCAGGCGTATGGGCCGCGCGCTGTGCGGCCACGCAGGACCTCTCCTCGCAGGACCTCGCGATGCAGCATGTCGGTCAGCAGGCGGTCGGCTTCGGCCCTGTAGTTGTAGATGCCGGTGCCGTTGCCCCAGCGGCCGGAAGCGAAGTACAGGGCCGTAACGTAATACTCCTCGCCGTCCGGCGCCGGCGTCTCGGAGTTCGGCGTGCCGTCGGTCTTCATCGACCAGGAGAAGAAACCGCGCGCCGGGTGGTCCGCCTGGGCGTGATACATGTAGGTCTTCGACCAGTTCCAGAGAGCGTCGAACTCGGCCTTCTTGCCAAGCTGGACCGCGATCATCATGCCGTAGGACATGCCTTCGGTGCGCACGTCGTGGTGGGCCACGTCGGTGACGTAGGCGAGGTTGCCGTTCGCGTTTCTGCCGGCGGTGAAGTAGATCGCCTCGGTCGCGGGATCGCCGTGGAATAGTTGCTGGAAGGCGGCCTCCAGCTTCCTCTCCACTTGTCTTTTCGGCACGCCGGCCTCTACGAACAGATTCCGCGCTTGAAGGGGGATCGAACCTGCCAGGATGAGCAAGGTGGCAAGCGAGCGTGTCATTGTGTTCGACTCCCAGGGTATTACGAGTTCGCGGCGCGCCGACGTCGCATCATGCAAAGGCCGTGACGAGCATGACGACGGTCGAAATCAGCATGACGGCGGCGCAGGTCCAGCCAAGCCAGCGAAGCAGGGGCCCATTTCTGTGCTCGCCCATTACGTCGGCCCTGCTGGTGAGCAGAACCACCAGGACCAGCAGAGGGGGCGCCAGCGCTCCGTTCAGTACCGCCGACCAAAACAGCATCTTGACGGCATTCAGACCGGCGTAGTCCAAGCCAAGGCCGAGCGCCATCGCAATGGCGATGACGGCATAGAAGCCGTGAGCGAGTGGAGGATGTACCTCGAGCGATCCCACCCAGTCGGCCGCTTCCGCTATGGCGTAGGCGCAGGAGCCGGCCAATACAGGGACGCCGAGCATGCCGGCTCCGATCAGACCCAGGCCGAAGAGCCAGTAGGCTCCATTGCCGGCCAGGGGACGCAGTGCCTCGGCGGCGTCGCGGGCGCTGGAGATGGTGGTCTGGCCGTGCGCGTGCAGCGTGGCGGCCGCCGTCAGGATGATGAAGTACATCACCAGGTTCGAGAAGAACATGCCGGTGAGGACGTCGTTTCGAGAGCGCGTTATATCCCGGTGGGACGCACCTTTGCGTTCTTCGACGGTCGACTTGCCCAAAGCGATATCCTGTTCTACTTCCTGCGCGGCTTGCCAGAAGAAGAGGTATGGCGAGATGGTGGTTCCCAGGATAGCGACCAGCGTGGCCCAAAACGCGCTGGACCACTCGACATGTGGAATCACGGTCGCTCGCAAAACGGCGTGCCAGTCCGGGTGCGCCAGGAATGCGGCGCCGAGGTAGGCAAACAAGGCGAGAGTAAGCCACTTGAAGATGCGGGCGATGAGGCGATAACTGGTCCAGAACAGCAGGCAAACAAGGATAAGCGCGTAGGCAGGGGTCCAATAGAGCGGCCTGGTGCCGGTCAGAAGTCCCGTGACGGCGGCCATGCCGCCGAGGTCCGCGGCGATGTTGACGATGTTGGCGACGACCAGCAACACACAGGCGCCCCACAGGATCCAGCGTGAATAGCGAGCCCGAATCACGCCGGCCAGGCCGAGTCCGGTGACAATGCCGAGGCGGGCTGCGCTCGGCGTGAAGCCTGGCTTCGCGAGCATCGGGACGGCGCCCGACATCCAGACAGGCATCGGGACCCTGAGCTACGAGCGCGAGTTCTTCGCGAACACTGCGATTGGTGTCCCCGAACCGGTGGCTATGTCCCTGCCCGGAGTGGGCATCCAGGGCTTGAGTCTGCCGCGCGCCGCGCTGGGTACGGCAAGAGGAACTTCAGGAGTGGAGCGTCTGTCTGGGGACGGTCAGGATTTCGCACGCCTGACGGCGGCGACCAGGCCGGGATAGGGGTCGACGGGCGTCCCTTTCCACCATAGCTTCTCGGGTCCCAGATCGAAGATCGCAAAATGCAAGTGCGGCGCGCCCGCAGCCGCGTTCCCCGTCGATCCCACGAAACCGATGACGTCGCCGTGCTTGACCCGTGTTCCTTCGCGCAACCCACTCACGTAGCCCTCCAAGTGCGCGTAGTAGTAGCAATACCTTCCCAGTTCGTCCGCCTGGTAGATGGTTTTGCCGCCCGGTTTGCTCAGGAACAGTTTGAGGATGGTTCCGGATACCACCGCCAGAACGGGCGTCCCTCTCGGCTCCAGAATGTCGATCGCCTCATGCAGGTGGCCGTTGTGAACTTCTCCGAACGAATCCCGCAGGCTCGCGAGGACGAGTCCGCCGATAGGCGGAGTCATCTCGAGAATGGACGAGGTGGCGCCCGCGACGAGAAACGCTACCGAGAGCCCGGCGATCGAGATCGAGAGCCTCAACGCTATTCCTCCAGGATGACCGGTGTGCCCCGCCGGACCATTTGCGACAGAGCGCTCACATCCCAGTTCGTCATCCTGACGCACCCGGCCGACTCGCCGTGCCGGATATGTCCGGGATCGGGCGTGCCATGAATTCCATAGTGTTCCTTGGAGAGGCCGATCCAGGCCACGCCGGCGGGATTGTTCGGGCCCGGCGGAAGCATCGCCTTCGCTTGTTTCGGATTTGAGTTCCAGAAGTGATCCGGGTCATAGTTGAACCACGGATAATGCCGAACGCCGGTGACGGTCCAGTCACCGATCGGCAGTGGATCGTGCGTGTCGCCAATGGTCGCCGGATACTGCGCCAGTTGCTTGTCGCCGGCGCCATAGGCGATTACGGTGCGTTTCGACTTCGACACCACCACGCGTGACGCCATGCGCCGGACGGCGCGCCGCAGACTCGGCACGGTGATCCGCACGCCCGCCGTGTTCAGTTCCTTGCCGGGATTCAACTCGGCCAGCAGCTTGGGCGAGCTATGGAATTTCTCGCCCAGTCCCTCTTGCGGCGTCTCGAAACCCAGCCACTTCATCTTGGCCTTTTCCTGCGTGTCGGCCGGTATAGGTTCGAACGGGCCCTTCACATCCATTGCGGTTATCGTGTACGTCACCAGGAGAGGACCGGCGTCGGCATCGAGCAGGCCCCACATCTCCGCATCGATCGTGCCGGTCGGTTTCAGACCGTGGTTCTCCTGATATCCCTTGACCGCGACCGCAAAGTCGTCGCCGTGGACGCCGTCGATTTCGCCCGGCGAAAACCCGGCGCGGTCCAGGAGGATTTGCGCCCGAACCACGCTTGGCCCAGTCGCTCCGGGACCCACCGCTCCGGTTTTCGTGGAGTCCTCTATCTGGCTTGCGATCAGACCGAGGGCAACCGGCGCGCCAACGTGTTTCTTCGCCGTTCCCGCCGCGCCCGCGCCGGCCAGGGCCAGAACCGAAGAAGTCACTGCCAGTAGACGAGTGAGCCGCATACCCCTAAGTGGGCACTTTGTGGGCCGTTCCCGGATTCGTGGCGCAGGCCGGCGGGCATGGTGGTGGAGCGGCGGGCGGCGTGCGCAGAAACTGCATGGCCAGGTGCAGAAACCGGAACTGGCGCCGGATGTTTGGTGTCAAATCTGCTCAAGCAGGCTTGACCGGAGGATCTAATGTTGAACTCGAAGACTTTCAGTTTATGCTCTGCACTCCTGACGCTCGTTGTCGCAGGCGTCTCTGTAGGATGCTCAAGCGCGTCCACCAAATCACCCGACGTTGCTGTCGGCGTCCGCGCAACGCTCGATCAGGCTGGCCTCAAAGATGTTTCGGTGAGTCAGGACCGCGACAAGGGCGTTGTGACCCTGGGCGGGCACGTGGCCGCCGACGGCGACAAAGCCCAGGCTGAATCGATCGCGAAGTCCATTGCGCAGACCCAGGTTGTGTCGAACCAGATTGCGGTGATTCCGAAGGGCGGCGAGAGCGATGCCATGAAGATGAACTCGGACCTGGATAAAGGCATCGAGAGCAACCTGGACGCGGCTCTCATCAACGAAAAGCTGCGCGAGGCGGTGACGTATACCGTCAAGAATCACGTCGTCACAATGACTGGTGCGGTCGACTCTGAAACGAAGCGCGCGCGGGTGGAACAGGTCGCCTTGGCGGTTCCGAACGTGCAGCAGGTGGTAAACGAACTCCAGGTTACCGAGCAAAAGGCCAGTTCGTCGAACTAACTCGCGTCGCGAGACCGACGCCGTCCCCCGACATAGACGGGGTGTGCAGACCGGGGCACCGGTGAGAGCCGCTGCGCCAGGGCGGGAGGCCGGCTCGCGCCAAAGCCGGCCTGCTCGCGATTGCTACTAAGGATGATAGTTAGTGGCGTACTCAGTGTGCACACTAGCGGCGTCATAACCGGAATAGATGACGATCGCATCTCCCGAGGAGTTAGCCGCGGCTGCTTCCGGCGAGAGATAACTTCCCGGCCCGGAGACAGTGATTGGAGTGCTCCAGGCACCCATAGCGGTGGTTCTAACGGCGGCATGGATCACCGGAGTTGCGCTGTTTTCCAGCCAGACGGCCACCGCCGCGCCACCCGAAGCCAGAGCGAAGTAAACCTGACTAACGCTGGTGTCGCTGCCGGACAGAGCCACAGGCGACGACCACGTGTTCGTGCCAACGGAACCGCTGACCACAAGCGCTTGCGAACTAGGATAACTGATGAACTCGTAAACCAGCGACACCTGCCCGGCATCGTCGCTCTCCAGATCGAACGGCGTCAGAGCCTGAGGGTTTGTGACAACGGTTTTAAACGCGCTCCAGGCGCCACCCGAACTGCCCTGGGTGGAAGCAGCGAAGTTGCCC
>DATNLV010000071.1:0-8710 GCA_035602665.1 Bryobacteraceae bacterium
GCCGATCAAGTCGCGCCTCCGCACAGCACGTGACAGCGGCGCCCGGCGTGGGTCATCAGCTTCGGCAGTCCTTCAACTCGGGGGATCAACACAGATTGTGCTTCGATTTCTGAGACACGGCCATCGGCGCTTCGGCAACGGAGCAGGAGATCATCGAGGGCGCGCTGAAGGTCCCCGACGCCGCCGCGCACGTGCGCGCTTTCTTCCGCAGCATCGAGAAGTACCGCATCCGGCGCCACCTCGGCCGCAGGGGCGTGTGCAGATATCGCGTTTCCTGGCGCGGCGATGGGATCAGCGCCGACGATCTGAAGGAGTTCTGCGCGCAGGCCTGGAAGCAGTTGAGCGAAGTGGTGGGACAACAGATCGCTTCGCTCGCGAAAGCTCCGCCCGACGAGTTGGAAGAGCAGGCGCACCAGCGCTTCGGTGAGGAGCGATGCCACGGTTGTGGGACGTGGCGAACCGTTGGAGCGCATTTCCGCTTACCTGCGCCAAGGATCGGACAAATCATTGGCCGTGATCGGCCCTTCGGGTTCCGGCAAGTCCGCCGTCATGGCCAGGGCGGTGCAGGCGGCCGGGCAGACGCGTTCCGGCGCGCAGATCATCGCCCGCTACATAGGCGCCACGCCGGCCTCGTCCGACCTTGTTCAATTGCTCCGCAATCTGGTTGGGGAAATCCGGCGGCGCTATCCGGCGCAGGCGGCAACCGATGCCGAGATCCCCTTCGAATTCAACCCACTTCTCACCGCGCTTTATGAGGCCTTGCAGCGGCCGACGGCAGGCCAGCCGCTGTGGATTATCCTCGACGCCCTCGATCAGTTGACGGCGAGCCATCAGGCGCACGCTCTCAGATGGCTGCCTACGACGCTCCCCGATCACGTCCGCCTCGTCGTCTCCACCGCGTTGCCTCAGGCGGAGGATCGCGCCCCGGACTCTTCTGACAGTCAAGGCTATCAGGGTAGGGACAGCTGATGCCTTGCAGGGCTTAGTTCGGGGGTTCTGCCCCGAGTACGTCTGTCCGCGGCCTTGTCCGCGGGCCGGGTTGGGTGCCGACCCACCTGGCGCGAGTTTCGGGTCGGGGCAGACAGGGGCAGCCAGGACGGCGGAGTCCCCCTGCCCCCATGTAGTATCCTGATCTGACGCTGCAGGTTCAGGAGAGCGCTATGCGGAAGCACATCATTCAGGTCTGCGGGGATCCGACGGTTGACTGGCTGACCATCCGAAACGAGACCGAGCCGGGTTTGGGGCCGTTCTTCTGGGTACCCGACCAGCCGGCGCCCGAGGTTGGATTGAGCGTTCAGCCGGGCGGCTCCGCCCTCATCACCCCGTTGCTCGCGGCCATGATCCCCTCCAAGTCCGCTACAGTCCGCGGGGTCACGCTCGATGCGGCGCTGCTCGAGCGCCCGATGAGCGCTATCACCCGCGCCTGGACTGTCTGGCAACGCCAGGGCAAGAAGGGGGAGCCATCCAGCTTCCGCATCGCCGAGTGGACAGGCTATGAGGCCGGTGAATGGGATTACGATGGCCACGCAGCCGAGGGCATCCCCGACTTGTTGGTCATCGAGGATAGCGGGCTTGGCTTCCGGCGCCACCCCGCCGGCTGGCCTAGAGTGCTTCGCGGACCTTCGAGGCGCAAACCGCAACACATTTTGGTCAAACTGGCGCTGTATGGGGATGGCCAACGTTCTGCTGTGCTACAGAAGATCGTGGAGCTCGGGCTCGCCGATCGGACCACGGTACTGACGGCCGTCAGCGACGTGCGAGCCTGCGCGGTGAAGGTGGCCGAATCGCTCTCCTGGGAGCGGATGCTGGAAGAGGTTGCGGCAGCGGTCCACAGCAAGGCGTGTCCGTTTGCGGATGCCGGCGAGTTGGCTTTCCATCAGGTGATCGTGACCATTGGGACGGCCGGGGCGCTGCTTGTGGGCCGGACCGGCAACACGCTCATTTTCGACCGCGCCGGACAAGAAGGCGACTTCGAGCGGCAATTGGGCGGCACTATGATGGGCTACAACACCGCGGTGCTGGGCGCTCTGGGCGCGGCCTGGGCCGAGGCGCCCGGGAACGTAGACTGGAAGCAAGCCACACTGGACGGCATCGCGCTGGCGCGCTATCTTCACCTGGCGGGCTACGCAGTGGTCCACCGGGCGCCGCGCGCCCAACTGCAGTTCCCGTTCGAGGGTCTTGCGGAGGCGTACGCCAATCGCAACTCTCCACCACCGGATCGAAAGAAGGAGTTCGCCCGCGTGTGGAACCTCGGGATTTTCGAGGACTGCGCTGGGGGCTTCGCTTTGGGGACATGGACCATTTTGAATCAGGCGCTGCTCCATGGAGGCTGCGCGTCCGCTGGCGATTGCGCCCGAAGCATCGCCCGCAAAGGTCCGCAAGCGGCCCTTCCCAATGTGCCCATCGAAACGATCGGCAAGTGGCGCAGCGCGGATCGGCACGAGATCGAAGGCGTGCGCAGCGTCAAGAACGCCATGCAGGAGTACCTGCAACTCAAGCGCCCGGAGACTCCGCTGGCCGTGGCGGTCTTCGGCCCTCCCGGAGCGGGAAAATCCTTCGCGATTAAACAGGTCGCGCTGGACCTGGGCCTTGACAAAGACGCGCAGATGACTTTCAACCTGTCCCAGTTCGAGTCCCCGGAGGAACTGGCGGGCGCCTTCCACCAGATTCGCGATTTGCAGCTCCAGGGCAAGACGCCGCTGGTGTTCTGGGATGAGTTCGACACGCCCTGCGAAAGCAAGCCGCTGGGATGGCTGCGCTACTTCCTGGCGCCGATACAGGACGGCCAATTCTCGGACCGCGGACGCACGCATCCTACCGGCGGCGGCATCTACGTGTTTGCGGGAGGGACCTGCCGGTCGTTCCAGCAGTTCCGGCATACGACCACTGAGTCTGACAGGGCGGCGAAAAAGCCCGACTTCGTGAGCCGGCTGCGCGCCTACATCGACGTGAAGGGCCCCAATGGGGATCCCAACAACGTGGAGGACGAACTGTACACGATCCGGCGAGCCTTCCTGTTTAATGCCTTCCTGGAGCGGCATGCATCCCAGCTCAAGCAGGGCAAGGAATTCCAGATTGGCGACGGCGTTTTGGACGCTTTCCTGCGCACCACGAAATACCATCACGGGGCGCGCTCGATGGAAAGCATCGTGACGATGAGCGGTCTCAAGGGGCGGCGCAAGTTCGAACTCTCCAGCTTGCCGCCGGAGCATTTGATGGCCATGCACGTTGACGTAGCGGACTTCACCGCGCTGACACAGTTGGGGCACCGGGAGATGCTACGGGTGGGGATCACAGGCCACATCGGGCTTGACCCGGCGCGGATGGCGGAGCTCGAACGCGGTCATCAAGGAAGCGATCGAGCGAATCGAGAAGGCGTTTCCCAACCGCTATCTGACGGTATTCTCGCCGCTGGCAGTGGGAGCGGACCGGCTGGTGGCGCGCAGGTTGTTGGAGCGGGAAGCGACGCGATTGATCGCCGTTCTGCCCGTTCCGGCCGAGGATTACCAGAACGACTTCGGGCCCACCGACGAGCATCACGTCGACTACGATGGCGCCGAACTCCGGCAAGAGTTTCGCCATTGGCTCTCTCATCGCGCCATCGAAGTGATTACGATGACGGCCTCGGCGACTCGCAACGAAGCGTACGAGAAGGCGGGTTTCTACATTGCCGAAAACAGCGACGCGATGATCGCGGTGTGGGACGGCGCACCCTCGCAGGGGCGCGGCGGCACGGCGGAGATTGTGGCGAAGGCGCGGTTTTGGCGCAAGCCCATCTGTCACGTGTGGGCGGGGAACTACAAGAAGGATCCTGCCAAGCGCACCGATGTCGGGGCGAAGCACGGGACGGTGGAGTACATCAACTTCCCATAGGGCGCCGCCAGCCATGCAAGGGACGTGGAGGACAATTCGCGTATTCATCTCCTCGACGTTCAGGGACATGCAGGCGGAGCGGGATCACCTGGTCCGATTCGTGTTCCCACGCGTGCGGGAGGAGTTACTTCGGCGGCGTATTCACTTGGTGGAAGTTGACCTTCGCTGGGGCGTGACCAGCGACCAGGACGCCTCGGGGGTGTGCCGCGAGATCGTGGACGAATGCCGACCGAGATTTCTCTGCATGTTGGGCGGGAGATATGGTTGGGTTCCGGCTGGCAAGAATCGCTCCATCACGGCGGATGAGGTCCATTACGGCGTGCTCGACCGCATCGGCCGACATGGCTATTCGTTCTTCTACTTCCGCGATCCGGGCGCCACGGCCGCGATGGTGGAGGAGGAGGCGGGAGAGTTTCGCGAGCTGCCCGGCAGTACCCACGAGCGCACCCTGGCCAAGCTCAAAGAGGCCATCGGCAGACTCGGACTGAGGCCGTTCACCTACCCGGCGAGGTGGGACGAGCTCAGATTTGCCCGATAGGCCGCGGGCGAGATCGGACGAAGCCTGCCGAGAACCGACGCGTGCGGCGCAAGACCGCGACAAAGCCGAGGCATGAGGCACTCGGGGAACTCAGTGCGGTACATCGCCGAGCACACTGGGTGTACTCGCCCGAGTTGTGGAAAGCCGACCGCGCGGTGAAGTCAGGCGCTGAACCCGCAACAGCAGTTTCAACCCAAGCTGGATCTCCCGCGCGGCGGAACTGAGCGAGGAAGGACGAGGACTCGTTGAGCCCGTCCATGCACGCCATGTCCCGCGCTGGGTAATGCGCACCTTGCAGGCGGATTCCGGCCTCGCGCGGCCAGGGGCGTTGATGGAGCGGGTCTATTTCGCTTTCGCCGCCTCGATCGCCTTGCGAGGGTTGATCAGGTTGCGGCGGCCGTCGGGCGTGCGATCGGCGGTCGACTTGATGATCGCGATCACCTCTTCCGGCTTGAGTTTCGGGTTCACTGCCAGAATCTTGGCCGCAAGGTTCGCAACGCCCGGCGAGGCCATGGATGTGCCCGAGAGCTTCAGCTTGTCGCCTCCGGGCACATAGCTCTCCACCTGGTAACCGTTGGCGTGAACCGCGACGGTGGGCCCGTAGCTGGTGAAGCTGGCCTCGTCGCCCGCCAGGTCCACGGCTCCCGTCGTCATCAGGTTCGACTCGCGGATGCTGGAGGGAATGAACTCCTCGAAGGTGGAATCGCTGTTGGCATTGCCGGCCGCGGCGATGAACAGAATCCCGGGGGCCGAGGCGAAGGCTTTCTCCAGCGCGGCCTTGTCGCCGTCGAAATAGCCGCGCGCGATCGTCTTGCGCTCGTCGGGGGACTTGCCGACGCCGCAGAGCTCGAGCTGGTTCTCATACTCCTTTACCGAACCGCCCCAGCTCATGTTGACCACGCGCACGCCGTTGCGCTTGAAGAAATCCACATACTCGGCGGTGGCCGTCTGGCCTCGTGCGACCAACTCCGGCGACGGGCACGGATTGGGAATCATCTTGTAGTCGAACGAAAGGCGCCCGACCACCAGACGCGCGTAAGGATTGCCGTCCATGAGGATGCCGGCCACGTGCGTGCCGTGCATGTAGTTGCCAGCGAGGTTCAGATCTTCAATGAACGGTTTCACCTGGTCAGGCGTCAGCGCCGAGAGGGTCTTCTTCAAGGCCGAAGCCTCGGGCGTATCGAGGTTGGCCTGCATGTCGGAGAAAGCTCTCGCCTCGGTCTTGAGGGCGGGGACCTTCTTCTGCTGCTCCGGCGTGAGCGGGAACAGGTCCCCTGAAGACGGCCGCGACTCCAGATCGAAGGCAATCAGCTCGGGCTTCCCGGATTGGTCCCGCACGAGGCGGTCCTTGAAAATGCGTTCATCCACCCCCGAATCCCAGACAGCGACGTTCACCGGGGCGTGGTCTTGGCCCGCCTGCAGTTGGACGGACCGCGCGGCCCAGATGTCCTGCTTGGTGACGCTGTGCGCCGTGAGGTAGTCTCCGTAAACCTCGACCAGTGTGCTCTGGAGTGGGATAACCTCCGTCAGCGCGAAGCGGGCATTGGGCAAGCCGTGCGCCATATCCGAGCTGAGCGTGCCGCCGTTCTGCTTGAGCGCCGGGTCCATCATGGCCTGGATCTGACCGACCAGGAGGGAACTGCTGATGATTTCCGCGCTGGCCTTCAGCTGCTTCAGGTCGTTCTCGATTACTTCGTACGGCACGGCATCGAGGGCCGCGCGCAGGCTCTTGGCAACGGCCTGCCGGTATTCGGGCGAGTTGGGATCCTTCGTTTGCGCGCGCGCCTGGAGGATCGAGCGCGAGGTCATGCCGCTCAGCAGTTTCTGCGCGGGCTTCTCCTGGAGATCCCGGACCTGGTCGAGCACTTTCAGCGCTTCCGCATCGCGGCCATCGAGCATGTCGAGCGTGGCCAGCGTGGAGAGCAGTCCCCGCAAGGTGGCTTTGTCTTCGATATCGTAGTTGGCCAGAACGGACTCGACGTTCTTGCGAATCTCGGCCGCCAGGGCAGCGAACTTCTGGTCCGACTGCACAACGCCTTCCACGGTCGGTTCCATTTTGTACGTGAAAACGGGCAGGTCCGCCGCCCGAGTAATCTTCTGTTTGGGCGCCTGGGCCACCAGCAGCGGCACAGCGGCCAAGGAGACAAAGACCCGGTTAAGAATCGTCATAATCGATAGCACCTCCCCCTTTGACCGACAGGATATCACTGCCGCGGAGGCGAGGCGGGACGGCGGAGAGGAACTTCGACTAGCCAGGCTTGGATCGGAACGGCGCGAAGAGTTCGGTTGTGAAGTACCGCTCCATGCGGTCCGGGAAGACGGTCACGACCTTCGCCACCGAGCAACTCTCCGCCGCAATCATGGCCGCGCGGTAGTTCAGCCCCGAGCTTGGGCCGACCGGGAAACCCATCCGGATCAACTCGCGGGTGGTCGCCAGAGCCTCCTGGTCGCGCACCTCGATGGTGGTCAGGCCGGGAATGTCGGACTCACGGAACAGCGACGATACGCACTCGATCAGCCCGGGAATCCGGCAGCTGAAGCTGCAACATTCCGCGTCGCGGTCCGGCCCCGGATCGACCGGGCGGGCCAGGAAGGCTCGCGGCGAGTGGCCTGGGCTGCTCAACCCCTTCAGCAAGCCCACCAGGGTTCCGCCGGTTCCGACGCCGCTCACGACCGCGTCGACCGAGCCTCCGGGGATCTGCTCCAGGATCTCGCGGGCCGTGCCGAACTGGTGGGCCTCCGCATTCTCCGGGTTGGCGAACTGGCGTGGGAGGAAGGCGCCGGTCTCGCGCGCGAGCCTCTCCGATTCGGCGATGCAGCCGCGGATGCCGGCCTCCCGCGGCGTGAGGTGGATTGCGCCTCCATAGGCCCGGATCATGAGCACGCGCTCGTTGCTTACTCCGTCCGGCAGGACCGCGATGAAGCGCAGGCCAAGCTGCGCGCAGGTGAGCGCCATGGCGATGCTGGTGGATCCGCTGGATGCCTCGATGACGGTGTCGCCGGGCTTCACGCGTCCCGCAGCGGCCGCCTTTTCGAGGATGTAGCGGGCGATCCGGTCCTTGGTAGATCCGCTGGGATTGAGGAACTCGAACTTCGACCAGATCACCGGCGCGTCCGGTGACAACTGAACCGGCACGAGCGGGGTTACCGCCAGCTTGTCCGGGTATCGATTGCGACCGTTCACCAAAAGAAGACCCTCCAAACGGTATTGACCAGGGCGTGGGCGACCATGGCGGCGCGGACGCTGCGAGTGGTGAGGTACGCGCGGCCGTAGAAGACTCCGGCAAGGGTGGCCAGGATGGCAAAGCGCCAGTTGGGGAAGCCACGGAATGACAGGTGCAGCAGCCCAAACAGGACGGAGGCCGCCGCCAGGCCGATCCAGTCATTCTTCAGCCAGCGGCCGAGCCAGCGCTGCACCAGGCCTCGAAAGAAGAACTCCTCGCGCAACGCCACTACCCACAGCATCCCCAGGAACGTTCCCGCGGCTATGAGCGCGGTCATGCGCCCGTCGCCGCGCGGGGGGTGAAAGCGCAGCAGATTCAGCGCCGAGGCGGCGAGCGCGCCGGCGGGCAGGAAGAGCAGGAAGTTGACGACGCCGGCGGCCCACTCCCGGCGGTTGGGTAGGAATCCGAATCCCTCCGCGTGCATCTTGGCGATGGCGAGGCACTCGAAGATGGCCAGGCGGGTCCACATCAGCTGGCCCAGAATGGCGAGCGGCAGGCCGGGCGCGGGCGTTCCATAGATGCGCTGGAAGGGATAGAGCAGCATGGCCGCCGCGATCAGCGCGATGTAGGCCAGATCGATGGCGGGCCGGCGTGGGAAGAAGACGAACCAGAACGACGCCGCCGAAGCCAGCGCCAGAATCGCAGCCAGCGACGAGAGCCGGAACACGCCGGCCGGCAACCCGTAGAGGCAATACGGCAGGGCGGCGCTGGCGGTCATAAGGAGCGCCAGGGCGGGGGGGCTGAGACGCCGCTCGAGACCCTTGCGTGCGCTCTCGATCACGGGCAGCGCGTACAGGCATGCTTCGGTGACGAAGGCCGCGACCAGGGGAACCAATGCCGTCGCGGGTATATTCTGGAGGTTGGCAACCCACGCGGCGAGCATCTGGATCATCTTAGCATCCGTGTTGACGGCGCCCCTCGCACGAGCGCAGGAAGCGCCGCCCGGCCTGGCCAAACGGGTGGCGGCGCGGGCCACCGAGACGCGGGCCGCGCTCGACCAGTACACGTATCGCCAGAGCGTCACAGTGGTGGAGTTGTCGGCGGCGGGCTCGCAAACCGGCGAGTACCGCGAAGT
>DATNLV010000082.1:0-7955 GCA_035602665.1 Bryobacteraceae bacterium
ATCTATCGTCTTCACTCGACACCGCGCCTTCCACTAGCGTGACGTCCACCATCTCCGGGAAATCTTTTCGGTCCACCAGCGGGCTGTAGACCAGGTCCACCTTGTCCGCCAGTTCGAGGATGCGTTCGTCGATGTCGAGGAACGACATGTGGCAGCCCGAGCAGCCGTCCAGCCAGACCGTAGCCATGCTCAGTTTCTTACTCATCGTTCGCGCCTCCTGGTTCTGGTTTGTGGGGCAGGCGTCCACGCCTGCGGCGGGTCTCCAGACCCGTCCCGTGTTTCTTTGTCATCGCTCGCGCCCCCTCATCAGGGTCAGGTACGGCAGGAACTGCCGCCGTTTGGACATCTCAGCCACAGACTTTCCTTTCTCCGACAGCGCCCCGGTGGGACAGACGTGGACGCACTTTCCGCACGAAGTGCAGGTCTCCGACGATCCCCAGGGCTGCATCAAATCCGTAATCACGCGGCAGTCGATGCCGCGGCCCATCATGTCCCAGGTGTGCGCGCCTTCGATCTCGTCGCACACGCGAATGCAGCGGCTGCACAGGATGCAGCGGTTGTGATCGACCACGAACCGCTCGTGCGAGGCGTCGACAGTGAGCTTGGGATAGAGGTAGGGGAAGTGGACATGGGTCATATCGAGCTTCTGCGCCAGGCTTTGCAGCTCGCAGTTGCCGTTGGTCACGCACACCGAGCAGATGTGGTTGCGTTCGCTGAACAGCAGCTCCAGAATGGTGCGCCGGTATTTCTGGAGGCGCTCGGAATCCGTAGTCACCTCCATGCCTTCGTCGATGGCGGTGGTGCAGGCCGGGAACAGCTTCTTGGCCCCCTTCACCTCCACCACGCACAGGCGGCAGGCGCCCACCGCGTGCAGGCCCTGCAGGTTGCAAAGCGACGGAATGAAGATGCCGTGCTCGCGCGCCACCGCCAGAATGGTCTGGTCCGCCGTGGCGCTCACGTCGCGGCCGTCGATCACAAATGTCTTGATTGCCGTGCTCATGCTTTCACCTCCTGGTCCGCAAAGTGGCAGACCCCGGCGGGACACCGCTTCTCGATCACGTGGGCCTGGTATTCATCCCGGAAATAATGCAGCGTGCTCATGATCGGGTTGGGCGCCGATTGGCCCAGGCCGCACAGGCTGGTGTTCCGCACCACGTCGCACAACTCCTCGAGCGTGGCCAGGTCGCGCTCCTCGGAATCGCCCGCGCAGATCCGCTCCAGCAAGTGGTACAGGTGCGTGGTGCCCACCCGGCACGGCACGCACTTGCCGCACGATTCGGACATGCAGAATTCGATGAAGAACTTCGCCACATCCACCATGCAGGAGCCTTCGTCGGTCACGATCATGCCGCCTGAGCCCATGATGGAGCCCACCTTGGCCAGCGACTCGTAATCGACCGGCAAGTCCAGGTGGTCGGACGGAATGCAGCCGCCCGAAGGCCCACCCGTCTGCACCGCTTTGAAACCGCGGCCATCGGGAATGCCGCCGCCGATGTCGTAAATAATCTCGCGCAGCGGGATGCCCATGGGCACCTCGATCAGCCCGGTGTTGTTGATACGCCCGGCCAGGGCGAACACCTTGGTGCCCTTGCTCTTGGCCGTCCCGATCTTCGAGAACCACTCACCGCCGTTGCGCAGGATGGGCGCGATGTTGGCGAAGGTCTCCACGTTGTTGATCAGCGTCGGATGGCCCCACAGGCCCTCCTGCGCCGGATACGGCGGCCTTGGCCGCGGCGTTCCACGCTTGCCTTCGACCGAATTGATGAGCGCCGTCTCCTCGCCGCAGACGAATGCCCCGGCTCCGAGTCGCGCCTCAACCTTGAATGTAAAGTGCGTGCCGGCGACGTCGTTGCCCAGCAGCTCCAACCGCTCGGCCTGCCGGATGGCGGTGCGCAGATGCTTGACCGCCAGCGGATACTCGGCCCGCACGTAGATGTAGCCGCGGTTGGCGCCCACCGCGTAGGCCGCGATGGCCATGCCTTCGAGCACCCGGTGCGGATCGCTTTCGAGAACCGCGCGGTCCATGAACGCGCCCGGATCGCCTTCGTCGGCGTTGCAGATGACGTATTTCTGCCCGGAGTTCTGGGCCTTGGCCACGGTGCTCCACTTGAGGCCGGTCGGGTAGCCCGCGCCGCCGCGCCCGCGCAGCCCGCTCTTGATCACCTGTTCGAGCACCTCGCCCGGCCGCTTCTCGGTGACCACCGAGAGCAGCGCCGAGTAACCGCCCGCGGCGATGTAGTCCTCGATGCGTTCGGGATCGATGAAGCCCGAATTCTCGAGCACGATCTTGCTCTGACGCGTGAAGAACGGCGCGCTGGTGTCGCACCGCAGCCGCTTGACCGGCTTGCCGTCTTCGAGACTCCGCACGATGTCGGTCGAGTCCTCGGGTTTCACGTCCCGATACATGGTGTTGTCCACCGTGATGAGCGGTCCCGCCGAGCACAGGCCCATGCAACCGACGCCCTTCACGTGGCACTCGTCCTTCATGCCCGCTTCGAGCACTTCCTTCTCGAGCGCCTTCTTCACGTCGCCGCTTCCGGCCGACAGACAACCCGCCGCCGTGCAGACACAGATGTGATGCGGATGCTGCGCCTGCTTCTCCTTCTCGGTCGTTGCAATTTCCTGGAGTTCTTCGGAGGTCATTGGCCCACCCACTTTCCGACTCTGGCGACCATGTCGGCCGCGCTCAGTTTCCCGACCACGTCCTTTTCCAGCACCGCCACCGGAGCGATGCTGCACGAGCCCACGCAGCGCGCCGTCAGCAGCGAGATCTCGCCGTCCGGCGTGGTTTCGCCCGGCTTGATGCCGTATTTCGCTTCCATGCCCGCCAGCAGCGCCGGCGCCCCGTTGATGTAACAGGCGGTCCCGGTGCACACCACACAGGTATGCTTCCCGGGCGGCTTCATCGTAAAGAAGTGGTAGAACGTAGCCGCGCCATAGACCTGGCTGAGCGGTACGCGCAAGGACTGCGCCACAAAGCGCAAACCCTCGGGCTCGAGGTACCCGAACGCTTCCTGCACGCTGTGCAGGGCCTCGATCAGCGCATGGCCCTGATAGCCGTTGCGCCGCATGGTTGCCTCCACGATCTTCCATCTTTTGTCGGGAGAAGGAGGCCGCGGGTTGGTTGTAAACATAAGAGCGGTGGATTACCTTTCTGTCAAAAACTAAGACAAGATTATGGGCCACGAATGCACACGAATGGACACGAATAAGATCCTTGGTTTCAATTCGTGTTCATTCGTGTTCATTCGTGGCCAAAATTCTTTCTTTAGAAGTCGTTCGGAATCGATCTTAACTGCTTCATCGTAAATACGGGGCCGTCTTTGCAGACGTACACCGGGCCGGCATTACAGCGGCCGCACTTGCCCACGCCGCACTTCATGCGGTTCTCGAGGCTGGTGTAAACATCCTCTTCCTTGATCCCCATGCGGTCGAGCACAGGGAGCGTGTACTTGATCATGATCGGCGGCCCGATCACCAGGGCGATCGCGTTTTCCGCCGGAACCTCGGCGCGTTCGAGAACCGCCGGAATCAGGCCGATCTCGCCCTTCCACTCCGGCGTCTCTCCGCCCGGATCGACGCACCGAACCACCCGCACGCGCTCGCGCTTACTCCACTCGTCTAACTCATCGGCATAAGTCAAATCTGCTACAGTGCGGGCGCCGTAGACAATCGTGATGTCACCGTACTTCGCGCGGTTCTCGAGCGCATACCACACCGCGCAGCGAATAGGCGGCATGGCGATCCCGCCCCCGATGAAGATCAGGTTGCGGCCTTCCCACGCCTCCATTGGATAGCCGTTGCCGTAGGGTCCGCGGAACCCGATGGTGTCGCCCTTGTCGATTTGCCAGAGCGTCTCGGTGACCCGGCCCGTGCGGCGGAAACAGAACTCGATGTAGTCCCTCCAATTCGAGCTGGAGCAGATGTTGAACGTCGCCTCGCCCGAGCCAAAAAGGGAGAACTGCCCGAACTGGCCCACCCGGAACGAGAAGTCGCGGGCCCGCCCGCCGTCGCGGAAGCGCACGCGCACCGACTTCACATCCGGCGTCTGGCGCTGGACCTCGACGACCTCCATCAGGTCAGGCTTGTACAGGTTCTTTGTCATCTAGTCGTCTTTGCTCGCCGTCGATGGCCTCGAGCACCTTGAGCACGCCCAGGCCGACCGGGCAGTTTCGTTCGCAATTGCCGCAGCCGGTACACAGCACGGCGTTGAACTTCCGCGGATAGATCGAGAACTTGTGAAACAGCCGCTGCCGCTGCCTTTGCGGCTGCGCCGCGCGGGGATTGTGGCCGGACGCGTGAAGCGTGAAAAACGGAAACTGGCAGGAGTCCCAGTTCTTGACGCGCGCGCCGCCGGCGGCGTTGCCTTCGTCCACGATATCGAAGCAGTGGCAGGTGGGGCAGGTGTACGCGCACGCGCCGCAACCAAGGCACGTCAGCGTCAGTGGGTTCCACAGCGGGCTCTCGAAGTTGGCTTCGAGATAGCGCGCGACGCGGTCAGGATCGAATTTCTTCTCAGCGGCGGGTCCGCTCCCTGACCGTCGCGGTTCGGTGCTGGCAGTCGGGAACAGGGCCTGCCCCTTTTCCGTAATTGCCCTCACTTCGAACTTCCCGTCGCCCACATCGAACAGCATCGCGTCCGACCCCGCCTCGTCCTCCGGGCCGGCGCCGACCGACGTGCAGAAGCACGCCTCATCGTGCGCCGCGCAGGCGAGCGTAACAACCGTAGTGCGCGCCCGGCGCGCCGTGTAGAAGCCGTCCTCGAAATCCCAGTTGAAAACGTGATCCAGGATGGGCAGCGCGGCCGCATCGCACGGCTTGGCGGCGAAAATGATCTGCTCGCGCTCCTCCGGGACGACATCGCTCAGCGCGATTTCCTTGCCTTCGAGACGGTAGTGGAAGATCGGTTCGTGGCGCGGGAAGAAGAACTCTTTGATCGAGTTGGCGGGCCGGCGGCGGGCATCGAACACAGCCTGGCCGGCGGTAGCCAGCGTCTGGTAGAGCAGCCGGTCGCCCACCTGGACGGGCGCGGCGACAAGCTTCCCCTGCCCGATCCAGCCCGCGACCAGTTCGGCCAACCCCGCAACCGAGAGGACCGCGCTCATCCGATGAAGTCCTCCTTATCGGCGGGCGACCAGGCGCCAAAGACGGGCTCGGCCGTTGGGTCCATGCCGGGACGGTAGCCGAAGTGGGCTTCGGTAGCCTGGGCCAGCGACTGGTTGAGCAGCCCGAGCGGAATCCCCGCCGGGCAGGCGCGCGTGCATTCCCCGCAGCCGACGCAGCGGGCCGCCAGATGAAAGGCGCGCGTGATGTGCCAGGCGAAATTGCCCTTCGGCGTGGCCGAGGTATCGATCACCACCGGCCGGTTCTTGTCCGCGATGCAACGCTCGCAATAGCACAAGGGGCAGACCTGGCGGCACGCGTAGCACTTGACGCAACGCGCGAACTCGCCCGTCCAGAAAGCCCAGCGCTCGGCGGACGATTTCGCCATCAGGCGGTCCAAGCCGTTCGGACCCTCCGCCGGGGCCGCGGACTCGCCGGCCTCGCCGATCATCTCGTCAGCGAAACGCGGGAGGTGCACCTGGCATCGTTCGCACTTGGGAGCGCCCACGCCATCGCACGCCATTCCGATCACGTAGAGGGCGGCGCGCTCGATCTGCGATTCCTTTTCGAGTACCACCAGGGCGCGCTCGTCGCAGCCCTTCACCACGATCGCCGCTTTGCCCAACGCCTTCACTTCCTTGCGCGTGAGGTAGACGGCGAGGTTGGCTTGGCAGCGGTCGTTCCACTCCAGCTTGTCGGCGTCTTCGGACTTGGTGATGAGCGCCGGGCGGCCCTCTGCAGCGTAGCCGATTACGACCTGTACCTTGCCCTCGGAGAGCAGGCGGCGGGCGGTTTGGCGCAACTGTTGGCTCATTGCGCGGCCTCCGGCTTGCGGGTCTGGAGACCCGCTGCAGGCGTGGACGCCTGCCCCACTTGGACTTGGCACAGACCTTGATACGCGGCGTAGGGGCCCATTGCTCGCGCCTTCTCTGTGATTTCGCCGATCACTTGCTGGAACTTCTTTCCTTCGGCAGCGGAGATCCAGGTGAAGTGGATGCGCTCGGTTTCGATGCCCAGCGTTTCGAGAAGACTGCGGAACAGCATCCATCGCCGCCGCGCGTGATAGTTCCCCGCCGTGTAGTGGCAGTCGCCCGGGTGGCAGCCGGACACCAACACCGCATCCGCGCCAATCTCGAACGCCTTCACAAGAAGGTTGAAATCGATCCGGCCGGTGCACGGCAGCCGGATGATGCGGACGTTGGGCGGATACTCGAGGCGATTTGTGCCGGCCAGGTCCGCACCCAGATAGGTACACCAGTTGCACACGAAAGCGATGATCTTGGGCTCGAAGCTCATGGGGACTAGCTCGCTCATACGAGTGCCTCCACCTCGGCGTAGATCTCCTGCTCGGTGAAGCCCGCCAGGTCGGCGCTCTTCGACGGGCAGACGGCCACGCAGGTGCCGCAGCCCATGCAAAGGCCGGGATTCACGCGCGCCGTGCGTTTTACGAAGACTCCGCGCGGCGTCAGCAACTCGGCGCGGTCGATGGCGTGATACGGGCAGGTGCGGACGCAGGTGAAGCAGGCCGCACAGTTCTTTTCGTCGATGCGCGCCACCTCGGGTTCGCGCGTCAGCTCCTCATGCCCGAACATGATCAGCGCCTTGCTGGCCGCCGCCGAAGCCTGCGCCACGGCTTCCGGAATGTCCTTGGGCGCCTGGCAAGCGCCGCAGATGAACACACCCGCCGCCGAGGTCTCTACCGGCCGCAGCTTGGGATGCGACTCGAGCAGGAAGCCGTACTGGTCGTAGCCGACGTTGAGTTTCCGCGCCAGGTCGCGCACGCCCGTAGCCGGGACCACCGCCGCCGCCAGCACCACCATGTCGGCTTCGATCGTCACCGGCGCGCCCGCCAGCGTATCGGCGCCGCGCACCACCAGCTTGCCGTTCTCCTCGTAGATACGCGACACGCGCCCGCGGTAGTAGCGCGCTCCGTCCTGCTCGATGGCGCGCCGCACGAACTCTTCGTAATTCTTGCCGCCCGCGCGTATGTCCATGTAGAAAACATGGGCCTGCCCGTCGTGAACTTTGTGCTTGTAGAGCATCGCGTGCTTCGCGGTGTACATGCAGCAGATCTTGGAGCAATATGGCAGGCCCTTAGCGTCGTCACGCGAACCGACACAACTGAGGAACACCACGTTCTTCGGCTCCTTGCCGTCCGAGGGCCGCACCACACGGCCGCCCGTCGGCCCGGACGCCGAAAGCAGGCGTTCGAACTGGAGAGAGGTAACAACGTCCTTGAACTTCCCGTAGCCGTATTCGCCGTAGCCGGTGGTTGTGCCGTCGTCCTGCTGCTGGCCGATGCTGTAGAGCTTGAAGCCGGTCGCCACCACCACCGCGCCCACCTTCTCGCTGACCAGCTCATCCTGGTCGTCGAAGTGGATCGAATGGGTCAGGCACTTCTTCTCGCACAACCCGCAGCCCTTGCCCTTCTTGACGCGGGTGCAGGTTTCCTTGTCGATCACCGGCCGCGCGGGCACGGCCTGCGGGAACGGAATATAGATCGCCGGCCGCATGCCCAGGCCGTAATCGAACTCGCTCGGGTTGCGCTTGATCGGGCACGCGTTCCAGCAATCGCCGCAGCCCGTGCAGCTTTTGGTGTCGACATACCGCGCCTTCTTGCGGATGGTGATGGTGAAGTTCCCGAGGTAGCCCTCCACCTGCTCGACTTCCGAGTAGGTGTAGAGCTTGATGCGCGGGTGCTGTCCCACTTCCACCATGCGCGGCGTGAGGATGCACTGCGAGCAATCGAGGGTCGGGAAGGTCTCCGAGAGGCCGGCCATCTTGCCGCCGATCGAAGGGTCGCGCTCGACCAGCACCACCTCGTATCCGCCGTCGGCGATATCGAGCGCCGC